>JANNMQ010000655.1:0-1632 GCA_031398045.1 Rubrivivax sp. | reverse complement strand
ACATGGTTCAAATCCAGCGGCAAACCTGCACCGCCGCGCGCGAACCCGCGCCGACCGCCCAGATCCACAAACGCAGCAAGGGGGACGGTGGGGCCGCGGGGTGGTTGAAGCGCTTTGCAGCATCGTCGCGGTGATTGATTTCGTCGGCACGGAAATCGTGCAACTGCGCCCTCAAAGCCTGCAGGCCTGCCTGATCGCGGCCGGGGTCGAGACGGTCGATGGAATCGATCTGTGCGGTGTAGTGCTGGTCGACAAAGGTCTCAACGGCCTCGATGGTGGCGTACACCGCCCGTGCACCCACCGACGCCGGCAGTGCGCCCGTCAGCCACCCGGCAGCCCGCCACAGCGGCAACAACCGGCTGTGGTGGCGCTGCGCCAGCATCTGCTGAACGGCGGCGAGGTGTTTCGCTTCCGTGGCCAGGTGCTCTTGCGCAAAAGCCCTGATGGCTGTGTCGCGGGAAGTGGCAAGAATGCCGCGGTAAATCATCACCGCCCCGGTTTCGCCGGCGTGGTCGGTACGCAGGTCGGCCAGCAGCCGCGCAGGCCATGCCGCGGCAGCAGTGAGCCCGGTCTTTGCCGACGACGCGGCATTCATCGTTCCAAACATCAGAGTTGTTCCTCCAGCAACTGCGAAAGGTCTCGGCTGGTGGCGCTGAAACTGCGGTGTCCGCCGTGTCGAAACAGCGCTTCGGCTACCGCCCGCGCCATGTCGACGCCACTGCTGTGAACCCGGTTGACCTGGCTGGCCACCACACTGTCGCCACAAACGCCCAGATGCGTGCTGTCGTCCCACAAACACTCGGTGTAGCTGGGCGTGGAGGCTGGCTTTTCAACGAAGGCATGGCGCCACTGGTAGGCCTGCACAAAGTTGGGCGTCACCCGACCAGCATGCGCCCGGAAGTTGTCGAGCAGCAGGTCGGCCACGGTTTCGGCGTCTTCATGTTCGTGCTGCAGCGACCATCGCTGGTCAGCTTCAACAAACCAGCGTTGCGGGCCACTGCCCGGACGCCCGGGTTTGCTGTGCATGGCAGCCACCCTTTCGATGGGGCTGCCTTGGAATTCCCGGTAGCCGGGCAGTGAAACGGGGCGTTCAGAAGCCAGCAGCAGCACCCAACGGCTGCGGTAACGCACCGCTCGCAGGGCCGCAGACAGTGCTGAAGATTCGACCAACAGCGCCATGGCCAAAGGCGCTGGAATGGCAAGCACCAGGGCTTGAAATTCATCGTCGATGGCACCCGCGGCGCTGCTCAGAACCCAGCCAGGGCCACGGCGTCGGGCCTGCAAGATGGGGGTGTTGAGCCGAACATCCAGCGGCCGCGCCAACGTGTCGGCCAGCGCCGCCATCGAAGGCACACCCACCGTACCCACCAGTTGCAGGGTTCGCGTCACATCCGCTTCGTCCTCGTCCTTCTTCCAGACTTTGGTGTTGCGCTCTTCTTCGGCCGGCGTGGCTGCAACGGTCCACGGATGAAGCGCCGCCAGCTCGCCGGGCGTGGGCACCAGATGCGCGCCGAGCCGGGTGGCACCGCTGATGCACTGGGCTCCGTCATCAAAAAGCCCGGCGCGGGTGTTGCGCGAACTGCAGCGGCCGCCCAGTCGGTCATCGGCTTCGAACACGACGGGTTCGCAGCC
>JANNMQ010000616.1:0-1791 GCA_031398045.1 Rubrivivax sp. | reverse complement strand
GCAGGCCACGGGAAGGGGGAACCTAAAGCCCCCTCCTCGCGGTCAGAGCCCACGGGTTTGATCATCACAAGGCGCCAGCCCTTCGGGGCAGGCGCCTTTTTCCTTTTTTGAGAGAGCCTGCGGGCAGTATTGCCGCTGACCCAGAAGCGGGGCTGAGTACAGTAGTTGAGTGACAGTTGCCAACGTGGCTGTCCATCGTTTCAACGCCCCAACGCACCGACGCACCCCCCCCCATGACTACATCCCAACCCGGCTCGCGCCCACCACCGGCTGCCTGGCACCAGCCCTCCCATGCCCTGTGGGCCCAAGGCCAAGCCCTGCCCGCCATTGAAAGCCTGCTGTCCGAAATCAACCGCCATGGCGCGAAGAAGCCCACGCCCTTGGTGCTGCAACTGGTGTACTACCTGTTTTTGCGCGGCGACTCGGCAGCAGCCGCCCAGTGCCTGACGCAACAGCACCACGTTGACCCCACCAACAACGAGGTGCTGCTGAACCTGGCCGTCTGTTTGTCGCGCAGCGGCCAGGCCGCTGCCGCTGTTGAACAAGCCCAGACCTACCTGACCCGCAAGCCCGACGACCCCGTGGCCTGGGACGTGCTGGCCAACAACCTGCATGCCACCGGGCGCGACGCTGAAGCCGCCCAGGCGGGTACACGCGCACTGGTGCTGAAAAGCCAGCTGGCGGCGCCCGCGCCCGGTTTGGTGCAAGGTGTTCAGCAGGTGGCCAAGCTGGTGCAGCCCCTGCCGGCCGGGGCGCCCCCCGGTCAACACAATGTGATTACCTTCAGCCTGTGGGGCGCCAAGCGCCGCTATCTGTGGGGCGCACTGGACAACTTGCTGGCAGCACAGCAGCTGTACCCCACCTGGCAGGTGCGCATTTATCTGGACGACACGGTGCCCACCCCCTGGCAGCAAGCGCTGCAGACCCTGGGTGCGCGGTTGTTGCCGCAGCCCGCAGGGCAAACCCTGCGCCAACGCCTGTGCTGGCGCTTTCTGGCCGCCAGCGACCCCGGCGTGCACCGCTTTTTGGTGCGCGACATCGATTCGGTGGTGAACGAGCGTGAATGCGCTGCCGTCAGCGCCTGGGTGGCGTCGGGCAAGCACTTCCATGTCATGCGCGATTGGTGGACCCACACCGACCCCATGCTGGCCGGCCTGTGGGGCGGCGTTGCCGGTGTGCTGCCACCACTGCACGGCCTGTTGACGGAATACAAGTCTGCGGCCATGGAAACACCCAACATCGACCAGTGGTTCTTGCGCGACATGGTATGGCCGCTGGTGCGAGAACACTGCCTGGTGCACGACCGCTGCTTCAGCATGCCCGGTTCGCTGCCCTGGCCCACACCCACCCCAGCTGGGCTGGAGCACGTGGGGCAAGATGCACACGCCGCTGATGCCCGTGGACAGGAGGCGCGCCTGCAGCCCTACCTGCAAAAGCTGCCACCGCTGTAGACCCGGGCTTGGCAACCTGACTTTTGCAACCTTGCACGAAACATGAAACTCAAACTCACCGCGCATGGTGGCACACAGTTCCTGACCAACCCGCTGGATGCTTACGTCGGAAAATCCATCGAGGTGTACGGCGAATGGTCGTTCGGCGAGATTGAATTGATGGCTCGGCTGTTGAAACCAACCGACCATGTGCTGGAGCTGGGCTCGAACATCGGTTCGCACACGGTGTTCATTGCGCGCGACCTGGTTCCCAAAGGCTTGGTGTACGCCTTCGAGCCGCGCCGACTGGTGTTTCAGCTGCTGTGCGCCAACCTGGCCTTGAATTCGCTGTTCAACGTGC
>JANNMQ010000600.1:0-1931 GCA_031398045.1 Rubrivivax sp. | reverse complement strand
ATTTCCTGCCGGCCACTGGCACGCTGCAGGTGGCGCGCTGGCCGGCGCATGTCAGTTTCGAGCGCAGTGACGAGTTGCCGCGTGTGGACACGGGCTTCACCGAAGGTGACGCCGTCAGCCCGTTTTACGACTCGATGATTGCCAAGCTCATCGTCTGGGGCGAAAACCGTGCTCAGGCATTGGCGCGGTTGGCAGCCGCGCTGCGCGCCACGCACATCGTGGGCCTGCACACCAATGTGGCCTTTTTGCGCCGCGTGGTTTCGAGCCATGCTTTTGCCACCGCCGACCTGGACACCGCACTCATCGAACGTGAACATGCGGCGCTGTTTGAAGCCGCACCGCTGGCGGTGGAGCTTGCTGCTGCAGCGGTGGTCGCGCACCGGCTGGCGGCTGACGCGGCGCTGGCCGGCGCCGACCCGTGGTCGCACCGCGATGGCTGGCGCCTGTGGGGTGGTGCACAACGGCGCTTCGACCTGAACCTGCAGGGCCAGCTGCTGCGGGTGGTGTTGCAGCGGCTGCACGACGGCGCCACGGTGCTTCGTGTGGGCAGCGGCGCAAAGCTTGAAGCGGCTGAACAGCAACATGTTTTCCTGTCGCGCCAGTTGGCCGCTGACACCTTCGACGTGCAACTGGGCCGCCAGCGGCACACCGTCAGCGTTTATGCACAAGATGAGCGTTATGCCGTTTTTGCGGCTGCCGGCATGGCCCTGTTGACGGAAACCGATCCCCTGGCGAACGCCTCAAGTTCGGCCGCCGACGCGGCAGTGCCAGGCACCGGCAAGCTGACCGCCCCGATGCCCGGCAAGGTGGTGTCCTTCCTGACCCAAACCGGCGATGCCGTCAAACGCGGCCAGCCGCTGGCGGTGATGGAGGCGATGAAGATGGAACACACCATCAGCGCGCCGCACGACGGTGTGGTGCAAGAGCTGATGTACAGCGTGGGTGACCAGGTGGCAGAGGGCGCTGAACTGCTGCGGCTGGCGCCCTTTGATGGCGCAAAGCCGCGCAGCGCGTCGATGAAATGAAAGGCCGACGCCGCTTTCAGCGACTGTGATGTCGGCCCACCGTGTAGCCTTGCGGCAGGGTGCGCGGTGCAGCACCCGGTCAGCGTCCGGGCGCTGGGCAGAGGCTACAGTTGCCCGATGGCAGCACTTTCGTTGGCCTCCCGCCTGCCGTCATTCACCCCAACCCAAGCGCATCAACCCATGATTCCCACCCACGTCACTTTGGTTGAAGTTGGCCCGCGCGACGGTCTGCAGAACGAAGCGCAGACTGTGGCTGCGGCACACACGATTGAACTGGTGCAGCGGCTGCAAGCGGCGGGCTGCCGCGAGATTGAAGTCACCAGTTTTGTCAGCCCGAAGTGGGTGCCGCAGATGGCCGACAACACGTTGGTGCTGGCCGGCCTGCAGCGCGCGGCCGGTGTGCGCATCAGTGTGCTGACGCCCAACATGAGGGGCCTGGAAGCGGCGCTGGCTTTGCCGCCTGCGCACCGGCCCGATGAGGTGGTGGTGTTTGCAGCGGCCACTGAAGCCTTCAGCCAGCGCAACATCAACTGCAGCATTGCACAAAGCGTCGAGCGTTTTGCGCCGGTGGTGGTGGCCGCGCACGAAGCCGGCTTGAAGGTGCGCGCTGCGGTGTCGTGCGCGCTGGGCTGCCCTTATCAAGGCGAGGTGTCTGCTGATGAAGTGGAGCATGTGGTCACGTCGCTCAAAGCAATAGGCGTCGACCACTGCGGCATTGCCGACACCATCGGCGTCGGCACGCCGCTGCGTGTGCAAGCGGCGATGGAACGTGCGCTGCGCCACTTCCCGCTGGTGGAAGTGAGCGGCCATTTCCACGACACCTACGGCCAGGCGCTGGCCAACATCTACGCCTGCCTGGAACTGGGCATCCACACTTTCGACACCAGCATCGCAGGCCTCGGCGGC
>JANNMQ010000569.1:0-9574 GCA_031398045.1 Rubrivivax sp. | reverse complement strand
GTTTCCTGGAAGTCAACCCAGCGGCCGAGCGCACCTATGGCTACACGCGGCAAGAGTTTTTGGCCATGACGCTGGCCGACATCCGCCGTCCGGCAGAGGCCGCGCGGCTGAGCCAGCTGCTGGACGCGCGCGCGCGCGGCGAACGGGTCAGCGACACACAGCATTGGGTGCACCGCACCCGGCACGGCGAAGACATCGCAGTCACCGTCCAAGGGGTGGAGTTTCCCTGCGGCGAACGCAGCGCGCGCATGGTGTTCGTCAGAGACATCACGGTGCAGCGCGCCGCCATGATCGAAAACAAACTGCTCTACGAATGTCTGGCAACCGCGGGCGACATGATCGTCGTCACGGCGGCCGATGCCGACGCGGCGGGCCACCACCCCATCCTGTACGTCAACCGCGCTTTTGAACAGCGCACAGGCTACAGCCAGGCCGAGGTGCTCGGGCGCGACCCGCGGCTGCTGCAGGGGCCCGACACCGATCGCGCTGAGGTGGCGCGCATCCACCGTGCGCTGGCCGCCTGGCAGTCGGTGACGGTGGAGCTCGTCAACTACACGCGCAGCGGTACCCCTTACTGGGTTGAGATGACCATCACGCCGGTGGCTGACGAACGTGGCTGGTATCACTACTGATTTTCGGTCGAGCGCGACATCAGCGCGCGCAAAGCCAACGAACACAGCCTGCAAGCCAGCAACGCCGAGTTGGAGCGCCGGGTGGCCGAACGCACACGCGAGCTGCAGCACACCGTGCACGATCTCGAGGCCTTCAGCAGAACCGTCTCGCACGACCTGCAAAACCCGCTCAACGGCGTGCGCGGTTTTGCCGAAATGCTGCTGCTCAAACATGGGCCGGTGTTGCCGGCTGACGCCAGCCGCATGCTGGGCCTGATACAGCGCAGTGCCGACCACATGCACGCCATCATCGAGCAATTGCTGCTGCTCAACCGCATCGACACCATGCAGGCGCGCCCGGTGGCCATCGAGCTGGATGCGCTGTGCCTGGACATCATCAGCGGGCTGCAACGCCAGCACCCGGAACGTAGGCTCGAGCTCGACATCGCCTCCCGCGGCCTGGTTCATGCCGACCTGCAGTTGCTCAGCATCGTGCTGCAAAACCTGCTGGCCAATGCCTGGAAGTTCAGCGGCAAACAGCAGCGCACTGCCCAAATTCGGCTGGGCTTACAAAGTCTGGAAGGCGGTGTCGTGTTGACCATCAGCGACAACGGCATCGGCTTCAATGCCAACCGGGCACAGAGTTTGTTCAGCCCCTTCGGCAGGCTGGTGGGTGCGCATGAATTCGAAGGCCTGGGCACGGGCCTGGCCCAAGCCGCGCGCGCCGCGCAAAGGCTGGGCGGCTGGCTCTGGGCTGACAGCAGGCTGGGCGAAGGTGCACGCTTTCATCTCTTCTTGCCCACCGTCTCGAGCCCAGCTGTGGCTTCTGCACCCCAGCACGGAGCACGGCTTTTTGAAAGCTGAAGCCGACGCCACGGCTGCCACCGCCGACCTGCCGCACGTCTTGCTGCGGCGCGTGTTGCTCGTGGACGACTCGGAGATCGACGCCGAGTTGCTGCGCCTGCGTTTGCTCAGCTTGTACCCTGGGCTGCAAGAGGTGCGATGGCTGCGCGAAGGCAGCGCCGTCCTGCAGCAAGCTGAGGCCTTCGAGCCCGACCTCGTCATCACCGACTACCACATGCCGGGTTACGACCTCATCGCCACGGTGCGCGCACTGCGCCAGCGCTGGCCGGCGCTGCCCGTGCTGGTGATCTCGGGCTTGGTGGGCGAAGAAGCGGCCATCCAGGTGCTGAAGGCCGGCGCCAGCGACTTCCTGCCCAAATCGCGTGCCGAGCGGTTGTCGATGGTCATCGACCGCGAGCTCGCCGAGGCCAGCGCCCAGCGCACGGCAGCGCGCTTGCGCGCCGCGCTCGAGCAACAACATCTTCTTTACCAAGCCATTGTTGACGAGGTGCAGGCGGGGCTGTGGATCCTGTCACCGCAGGGACAGATCGTGCGAACCAATCGGCATGGCGCGCAAATGATGGGGGCTGCGCCTGCGCCTGCAACTGCGCCTGCACATACATCTGCACCTGTGTCGGCGCTGCAGGACTTTGCTGCTGTCGAGGGCTGGTGGGTCGACAACGGTCAACGCATAGCGCCCACCGACTGGCCCGGCGCGCGCGCCATCCTGGCCGGTGAACGCGTGGCACCCCGCCTGATGCGCCTGCGCAACTTCACCGGTGAATGGCGACATTTCAGCTGCGGCGCTGCGCCGCTGCATGCAGCCGATGGCAGCAGCCTGGGCGCCGTGATCTCGGCCGTCGACATGAGCGCCGAAGTCGAACTGCAAAATCGTTTGCGCCAGGCCGAAGCGCGCTTGCGCCAGCTTTCGGTCAATCAGAGCGTGCAGCACGAGCGCCAGATGGCGCGTGTGGCGCGCGACCTGCACGACAACCTGGGCCAGGTGCTGTCGCTGCTGAAGCTGCACCTGGGCTCGGCGGTGCGCCCGGGCCTGTCGCCGGCACGGCGCGAACTTGAGGTTGAAGAGGCGCTGCCGCTGGTGGACCTGGCGCTGATCCGGCTGCGCGAGGTCTGCAACGACCTGCTGCCCAGCGAGCTGACCGACTTTGGACTTTTCCCAGCGCTGACGTCGTTGTGCAGTGCAGCGGCCAGAGCCAGCGGCCTGCACGTGCAGGCCAGCGAAGCCGGCAGCCCCCAGGCCATCGAGCCCGCCGAGCAATTGGGCCTGTTCCGGGTGGCCCAGCAGGCACTGACCAACGCGCTGCGCCATGCCGCTGCTGGCGCAGTGCAGGTCAGCCTGCATTGGCAGGCCCGTGAAGTGAGCCTGACCGTCAGCGATGACGGCCTTGGCTTCGACCCCCAGGCGCCGCGTGCGTCGCAGCAGCAAGGCCTGCGTGGCATGCGCGAACGCATGGAACTGCTGGGCGGCACGCTCGCCGTCGAGTCCAGTCTCGGCTACGGCGCCACCGTCTGCGCCCGGCTGCCCTTCGGCGGGTCGGGATGAGCCTGCCCGGCCGCCCGAAAGGCGAATACCGCAGTGCGCAGCACGAAGGTACACCAGTGAGCACGGTGGCACCGCCGCTGCGCGTGTTGCTGGTCGACGACCACATGCTGTTCCGCGCCGGTGTGCGCACGCTGCTCGAGCGTGACCTGGGCGCGCGCGTCACCGCCGAATGTGACACCACGGCGCAGGCGCTGCAGGCGATAGCGCTGGAAGAACCCGATGTGGCGATGCTCGACATCACGCTGCGCGAAGAAGACGGCATCGAGCTGGCACGCCGCATCACCGCCGATTTTTCTGGCCGTGTGCGCTGCATCATGCTGTCCATGCACCTCAGCACGCCGTATGTGATGCGCGCCTTCGCTGCCGGCGCACAGGGCTACGTGGTCAAAGACGCCGGCCCGGCCGAGCTGACCAGCGCCATCCAGGCGGTGATGTCCGGGCAGCGTTATGTCAGCCCAAGCGCTTCGGGTGCGCTGGTCGACAGCCTGAGCGGCCACACGGCAGCGCCCCACTGTGCGCTTTCACCGCGCCAGCTGCAGGTGCTGTGCCTGGTGGCCAGCGGCCTGAGCACCAAACTCATTGCGCGCGAATTGGATCTCAGTACCAAGACCGTGGACGCCCACCGCTACCAGATCAGCCAGCGCCTGGGCGTGCACGACGTGGCAGGCATGGTGCGCTACGCCATCCGACATGGCCTGGTGGGCAGCCATGGCTGATGCGCCAGCGCCGTCGTCAGGCGGTTGGCCGCTACCGGTTCGGATCACGCCAGAGGCGCGCAGGCTGCGGCAGCAACTGCTGGCACTGGCCTTGGCACTGGTCGTGTTGTCGGGCTCGCTGGTGGCGCTGGCGCTGAGCCAACAACGGGTGCAGGCGCTGGATGCCGGCCGGCGTCTGAACGAGTCGCTGGCCCTTGTGGTCGAGGCCCAGGCGGCCAGCGCTGTGCAAGCCGTCGATCAGCGGCTGCAGCTCACAGCGCAGGGGCTTGCGCTGCTGGAAGTGACCAAAGACCTCAGCGATGCGGCCGTGCGCGCGCTGTTGCGCGAGCATGTTGCCGCATTGACCTTCGTGCGTGCCATCTGGGTGCTCGACGCGCAGGGCCGCGTGCGCCATGCACCTGATGCCAGCGCTGTGGGGCTGCAACTCGCAGACCGCGAGTTCTTTCAGGTTTATGTGCGCAACCCGCGCGCCGGCTTTTATCTGGGCGCCCCTGTGCGCAGCCGCACCACGGGGCGGTGGTTGATCAGTGCGGCCAGGCCACTGTACGACGCGAAAGGCACCTTCGCAGGCGTGGTGGTGGCGGGGCTGGACCCACCGTACTTCGACCGTCTCTGGCAAGCCTTGGACCTGGGGCCCAACGGCGCAGTGGCGTTGTTGCGCCGCGACGGTGTACTGCTGATGCGCAGCCCCTTTCTGGAACAGGCCATGGGCCAGAGTTTTGCCAGCAGCGAGTTGTTCAGCCAGCGGGTGCCTGCCCTCTCCAGCGGCAGCTACTTGGGCGCGAGCCCGGTCGATGGCCAACAGCGCCTGAACAGCTACCGCAGCCTGATGGGAAACCCCGAACTGCTGGTACTCGTAGCCCGCAGCAGCGATGCCGTGCTGGCACCCTGGCGTCAGCAGGCGGTGTTGGCCGGCTCGATCTGGGCAACTGCCGCCATCGTCGTGGGACTGCTGTTTTCGCTGCTGGACCGTGCGTGGCGCCAGCGCCTGCTGGCCGCAGCCGATGCCCGGCAGATGGCCGAGCGCCTGACGCTGGCCACCGATGCCGCCGGTATTGGTGTGTGGGATTGGGATCTGCAACACGACCGCTGGCAGGGCAGCCCGACCTGGTACACGATCTTGGGCCTGCGGCCGGATGCCGGACCGGGCGACCGCCAGCGCGCGCTGGACAACGTGCATCCCGACGACCGCGCTGCGGTGGCAGCCAAGATCCAGGCCGCACTGGACGGCGCCAACACGCCCTATGCCTACGAGGCGCGCATGCAACATGCCGACGGCTCCATGCGCTGGATGCAAGTGGCCGGCCGGGTGCTGGCGCGTGACACGGACGGCAAGGCAACGCGGCTGCTCGGTGTGCGCATCGACATCACCGAACGCCAGAAGCTGATGCAACAGCTGCAAGCCAGCGAGGCGCGTTTTCGCGCTTTTTTCGAGCAGGCCGCGGTGGGCGTGGCCCACGTCAGCCTGGACGGCAGCTTCGTGCTCGTCAACCAGCGCTTTGCCGACATCACCGGTCGCAGCCGGGCCGCTCTGCAGGCTTGCACCTTCCAGCAGATCACGCACCCCGACGACCTGGCCACCGACCTCGACCAGGTGCAGCGCCTGCAGGCCGGCGAGATCACCACTTACTCCCTTGAAAAGCGCTATCGGCGCCCTGACGCCAGCCTGGTCTGGGTCAACCTGACCGTCTCGATGGTGCGTGACGCCACGGGCACGCCGCTGCACTTTGTTTCGGTGGTCGAGGACATCACGGCGCGCAAGCAGGCAGAGCACAAGCTGCTGGAGCAGCTGGCCGAGCTGCGCCGCTGGCACACGGCGATGCTGGGCCGCGAGCTGCGCACGATCGAGGTCAAGCGCGAGGTCAACACGCTGCTGGCCGCCGCCGGCCAGCCCGCGCGATATTTTTTTGACGAACCGTCTGCTGCTGAACCAAGCACATGAACACCACCCCCACCCTACCGACCGAACCGATTGGCAGCATCCCGCGTCCTGCGTGGCTGGTACAGGCCATCCAAATTGCCGACGCCGGCCGGCTCGACCCGGCCGCGCTCGATGCGCTGTGTGATGAGGCGGTGCGCGACACCCTGCGCCGCTTCGAGGCCACCGGCTCGCCCGTGGTCTGCGACGGCGAACAGCGCAAGAACCACAACTTCGCCGACTACGCGGTGCACGGTTTGCCGAACTTCGCACCCGATGGTTTCAAACTGCACTTCACCGGCCACACCCGGCAATGGCCGCGGCTGACGGCCGGCCCCTTTCGCTACCGCCAGCGCGGAGATCACTTCCTGGCCCGGGCGCTGCAGCACACCACGCTGCCGCTGAAGCAGGCGGTGATTTCGCCGTCGGCGCTGAGCCTTTTTTACCCGGCGGTGGCCTTGCCCGATTACCCGCGCGAGACCTACATCGCCGACCTGCTGGCCGAGCACGAAAGCGAGCTGCGCGGCTGTCTGGCGCTGGGCGCGCACACCGTGCAGGTTGATTTCACCGAGGGCCGGCTGGCCTGCAAGATCGACCCCAGCGGCGGCCTGCTGAACCGCTTCATCGAGCTTAACAACCTGGCGCTCGACCGCTTCAGCGACAGCGATCGCCAGCGCATCGGCATCCACACCTGCCCGGGCGGCGACCGCGATTCGACGCACAGCGCCGATGTCGACTACGCAGCGCTGCTGCCCAGCCTGTTCGAGCTCAACGCCGGCAGGTTTTTCATTGAACTGGCGCACGAGCCTGACAAGCCCCGCGTGCTGCAGATGATCGGCCGCCTGCTCAAGCCTGGCCAGCGTGCCTATGTGGGTGTGATCGACGTGCTGGACCCGCACATCGAAACGCCGCAGCAGGTGCGCGACCGCGTGCTTGAAGCCGCGCGCTACATCCGGCCCGAACAGCTGGGCACCACCGACGACTGCGGCTACTGCCCGTTCTGCGACGACACCTCGACCAGCCGCGACACGGCGTTTGCCAAGATCGCGGCCCGCGTCGAGGGCACGGCGCTGGCCGCGGCAGTGCTGGGCCGCTGAGCCGGCCTGCGCATGCAAGCCCTGCACGTTGCCACCCGCGCACCATGAGCGAACTGCCAGCGACCGAACCCAGCCAAGGCACCAACCCGCTGCACGCAGCCGCGCTGCAGACCTCGGCCAGCATTCTGGCGCTGCAACGGCGCGCCCAGCAAGAGCAGGCGCAGACGGTGGCCCTGCTGACTGCCGTGCTCGGATCGATGAGCGACGGCGTGATCGCGGTGGACAACAGCGGCGCCATCACCGCGGTCAACCCGCGGGCGGTGGCGTTGCTGTCGCTGCCGCTCGAGCTGGTGGTGCGCGCGCGCTGGGTGGAGGTGCAGGCCCATGTTGCACAACTGACCAACCCCTCAGCAGTGGCAGAACCCAGGCCCGACCTTGCTCTGCAAAGCAGGCAGGACACGCCGGACGAGATCAACATGGCCGACGGCCGTGTGCTGGAGCGCCAGATACGGGCACAGCAAATCGATGGCGTGCAACTCGGCATGGTGGTGATCTTCCGCGACGTCACCGTGCGCAGGGCGAATGAACGTGCACTGCAGCAGGCCCAGGGTGAAACCGAAAGGCGCCTGCGCGAGGCCGAACAGTCGCGGCAGGTGCTTCTGAGTGCGCTGGAAGACCAGCAGCAGGCCGAGGCTGGGCAGCGCGCCAGCGAGGCTCGCTTCCGGGCGTCATTCAACTCGGCGGGTATCGGCATGTCTCTGAACGCCATCGACGGCCGCTGGCTGGAGGTGAATGCGCAGATGTGCAACATCGTGGGCTATGCGGCACCGGCCCTGCTGCAGATGCACGACCAGCACATCACCCACCCTGATGACGTAGCTGCCCACCAGGCCCAGGTGCAGAGGCTGCTTGATGGCAGCGTGAGCCACTTTCACATGGAAAAGCGCTACCTGCACGCCGAAGCTCGGCCCGTGTGGGTGCACCTGACGATGGCGGTGGTGCGCGACGGTAAAGGCCAGCCGCAGTACTTTGTCGCCCTCGTCGTAGACATCAGCCAGCGCAAGGCGCTGGAGCTGGCGCTGGGCCAGAGCCAGGCGCGCCTGCAGGCCACGCTGGACGCGCTGCCCGACTTGATGTTCGAGATCGGTCTTGACGGCACCTATCACGACTACCACGCGCTGCGCGCAGACACCCTGGCAGCGCCGCCAGAGGTTTTTCTCGGCCGGCTGATCAGCCAGACGTTGCCCCCGGAAGCGGCTGCCGAAGCCATGGCGGCGTTGAACGAAGCCAACACCAAGGGATTTTCCAGCGGCCACCAGATGGCATTGGACTTGCCACAAGGCCGGCGCTGGTTCGAACTGTCTGTGGCCCGCAAGCCCGCCCTGGCGGCGGAAGAGCCCCGCTTCATCGTGCTGTCACGCGACGTCACCGAGCGCCGCCAAGGCGAAGAGGCCTTGCGCCAATCGCTGGCTGAGCAGGCCGCCTTGCTCAAGGAAGTGCACCACCGGGTGAAGAACAACCTGCAGATCGTGCACAGCCTGCTGCGGCTGGAGGGCGGGCGCAACCAGCAACCAGAAACGGTGGCGGTGCTGCGCGACATGCGCACCCGCATCCAGGCCATGGCGCTGCTGCACGAATCGATCTACCGCTCGGGCCGCTTTGCGGGCGTCGACCTTGGTGACTACCTGCGCCAGGTCGCTTCGCAGGCCTTGCGAGCCCTGCAGACGCAGGTGGGCTCGGTGCGACTGGAACTTGAGTTGGCCAGCACGCGAGTCGATCTGGACCAGGCGCTGCCCTGCGGACTGCTTGTCAACGAGCTGATCTCCAACAGCCTGAAACACGCCTTCACTGAAGCGCGCGGCGGCACCATTCAAGTGGGGCTGCAGGTGCGCGACGGCGGCATGCTGCACTTGTGCGTCAGCGACAGTGGTGCGGGCCTACCGCCAGACTTCGATGACAGGCGCAGCCGATCACTGGGCTTGCAGCTGGTGGCCAGCCTGGCCAAACAGCTCGGCGGCAGGCTTGAGATAGGGCCGGCACCTGCAGCCCGGTTCAGCTTGACCTTCAAACCGGCCGCGGTGCAGGCGGGCACTCCCGCGTTATGACCCGCGTTATGACCCGCGCTATGACCCGCGCTATGACCCGCGCTATGACCCGCCCGATGACACATGCCCCTCTTTGCAGCTTCTGTTTCGACTTTGATGAGTTGCGCCCCAGCGTACAGTCAATATTTTGCTGCACGACTCAAGCGGGACATTCAACGTGAACAGAGCGCGCATCATGGTGGTGGAAGACGAGCTCATCGTCGCGCTCGACATACGCCTGCAACTGGCCGAACTGGGCTACGAAGCCGTGGGCCACACCACTTGCGGCGAAGAGGCCGTCAGCATGGCGCAGGCGCTGCGTCCCGATCTGGTGCTGATGGACGTGAAACTGGCGGGCCAGATGGACGGTATCACTGCCGCAGAGCAGATCCGCAGCCAGCTTGGGCTGCCGGTGGTCTTTTTGACCGCCTTTGCCGGTGACGATTCACTGGACCGTGCCAAGCAGACCAACCCCTTTGGCTACATCCTCAAGCCTTTTTCCGAGCGCGAGCTGCACACCGTGCTCGAGCTGGCGCTGTACCGCCACCAGACCGAAGCCAAATTGCGCGAAAGCGAACTGCGCTTTCGCACGGTTTTCGAGTCAGAACCCGAGTGTGTGAAAGTGATCGGGCCAGGCGGCGAATTGCTCGAAATGAACCCCGCCGGGCTGGCGATGCTGGAAGTCGACACGCTGGCCGAGGCCGTCAGCCACGGCTTGATGAATTTTGTCGTGCCCGAACACCGCAGCGCTTTTGTCGCTCTACACAAGCGCGTGATGGCCGGGGCGCGCGAACTGCTGGA
>JANNMQ010000532.1:0-1978 GCA_031398045.1 Rubrivivax sp. | reverse complement strand
GAGATAGTTGGGCGAGTCCTTCGCCAGGAAAGCCTGGGCCAGGGTGCTCTTGCCGGCCTGGCGGGGCCCCACCAGCACCACGCCACGGGCACGGCCCAGCCCGGTGCGGACGGCCTGTTGGAGAGCGGAGCGTACAAGCATGGCGGCGCAATGGTACCGCATCTACCATGAAATCCGAAAGCCGCGCTTTCGAATTTCATGGTCAAACCGAAGACGCCTTTGTCCTCCGGCTACCGCCCCAGCGGACTGACCCCGATCAGCCAGGCGTGGGCCCAGAACACGAACACCGCGGTGAGCACCAGCCCCACGATGACCGTGGTGGCCGTGCCGGCCGCCGTGCCGGCCGGGTAGGTCGTGCCCGCGGCACGGTCGCGCCTGCGCGACGAGCGGAAGTCCAGCACCGCCCACACCAGGAACGACCCGAACAGCAGCACGTCGGCCAGCGTGCCGTTGGCCGCCAGGTGGGCCACCGCCCAGACCTTCACCGACAGCACCATGGGGTGGTGCAGCCGGGCCTTGATGGCGTTGCGCGGGACATAGGTGGCGGCCAGCAGCACGAAGGCGAACACCATCAGCAGCGCCGCCAGGTGGTTCATGCCGCGCGGCGGGGTCCACAGCACCACCGGGCTCTGCCGCGCCAGGCCGTAGCCCCAGACGATGAGCACGAAGCCGACCAGCGCCACCACCGCGTAGATGCCCTTCCACGGCTTTTCTCCCAGCCTGGCCAGCATGGCGTTGCGCCAGCCGTCGGCCACGATGCGCGTGGAATGCACGCCCAGAAAGAGCACCAGGCCCAGCAGCAGGATCGCCATGTCCACCTCTTGTGTTGTTGGAAACAGGCGGATTGTGCGCCGCGGGCCCGCCCCCTGGTCATCAGTCGCGCGAGCGCGATCCCAGCTGCATCCACACCGCCAGCCCGGCCGACGCGCCCGCACCGATGGCCCCGGCCAGGTACACCGAACCCAGCCCGGCGTGCACCGCCAGCCAGCCGCCCAACGGCCCGGCCAGCCCCATCGACAGGTCCTGGAAGGCGACGTAGCCGCCCATGGCCGCGCCCCGGCTTTGCGGCGGCGCGCGGCGCACGGCTTCCACGCCGAAGCCCTGGAAAGCCAGCGCATAGCCGGCGCCGGTGAGCGCGGCGCCGGCGCAGGCCAGCAGGGGGCCGGGCGCCCACCAGATCAAGGCCTGCCCGGCCGCCTCGGCCAGCACGCACACCGCGGCCACGCGGGCGCCGCCCAGCTGGTCGGGCAGGTGGCCGGCCAGCAGCCGGGCCAGGATAAAGCCCACGCCCAGGCTGGTGAAGGCCAGCGCCGCGCTGCCCCAGCCGCGCTGCAGGAACAGCAGCACCACGAAGGCATGGATCGCGGCGTAGCCGAACGAGCTGAGCGTCAGCGCCAGCCCGGGCAGCTTGACCGCATCCAGCACCTTGTAGAACGGCACCCGCCGGGCCGCGACGTGCGCCACGACGGCGGTGCGGGCCGCGATGGCGAAGGCCAGCAGCGGCACCGCGATGGTCGCCGCGGCGATGCCGCCCAGGCCGAACTGCGCATGCACCGCCACCCCCACCGGCGCGCCGACGCCGTAGGCCGCGAACAGCGCCATGCCGACCCAGCCGATCACCTTGCCGGCGTGCTCGGGCCCGACCCGGCCGATGCCCCAGCTCAGCGCCGCGGTGATGACGAAGCATTCCGCCACGCCGGTCAGCAAGCGGGCGGCGATCAGGAGGATCAGCGACAGCGTGCGCTGCTCGACGACCGCAAGCGAGGCGAAGTACACCGCGCCCACGCAGCACACCCCCAGCAGCCCGCCTAGCAGCGCCCGGCGCGGACCGCGCGCGTCGGCCACCGCGCCGGACCAGGCCCGCCCCAGCAGGATCGACGACAGGTACTGCGCCCCCATCACCACGCCCACCATCACCGTGCCCTGCCCCAGCGTGTCATGCACGTGCCGCGGCACCACCGGCAGCGCCATCCCCATC
>JANNMQ010000526.1:0-2649 GCA_031398045.1 Rubrivivax sp. | reverse complement strand
CAGGCGTTCCTGACCAGCTTGGCGACCATGACGGGAATGGTCGAACTGCCGCTTTGGCTCGTGGTGCTGGTGCTGGTGCTGGCGGCAATCGCGGCGCTGGACCGGATCCTCGTGCCGTCCCGTCAGGGCCATGGCGCCGTCTTCAGCTTCCAGCACCTCCAGCCCGTAGGACTTCAGCATTTCGGCGCCGATCATGCGGTTGACGATGTTGTCCTCCACCAGCAGCACAACACCTTTCAATTCGTCGTTCGCGACGCTGAAGCTGCCGAAGTCGGAATCGGTGCTGGGCAATGCCGTGTGCGGCGCCAGTTGCAACTGCAGCGTGAAGCTGAACACTGAACCCTTGCCCGGATGGCTGGTTACATCGATGCTGCCGCCCATGGCTTGCACGATGCGCTGGCTGATGGCCAGGCCCAGGCCGGTGCCACCGCGCAAGCGCGATCGCGTGCCGTCCACTTGGTAGAACGGCTGGAAAACCTCGTTCAGCGACCCTGCGGGGATGCCGATGCCGGTGTCTTCCACAGCAAAGCGCACCCGGCACACCGTGGTGCTGACGGGCTCTGCAGTCAGCCGCAGCGTGATGCTGCCTTGTTCGGTGAATTTCACGCCGTTGCCCAGCAGGTTCAGCAGCACCTGCTTCAGCCTGGAGGCGTCGCCCAGCACGCCATCAGGCACCTGGCTGCCCATCACCAGCGTCAATTGCAGCCCCCGCGCTTCGGCGTTGGCACGGAAGAGTGCCGTCGAAGCCCCCGCCACCGAATGCAGCGACATGGGTGACAAGGCCAGCACCAGTTTGCCAGCCTCGATCTTCGAGTGGTCCAGCACGTCGTTCAGGATTTCCATCAAGGATTCACCCGACGCTGACGCGGTGCGCACCAGGCGCCGCTGGCGGCCGTCCAGCGGCGTTTGCCGCAGCAGTTCCAGCGCGCCCAGCACGCCGTTCATGGGGGTACGAATTTCGTGGCTCATGGTGGCCAGAAACTGCGATTTGGCCAGGTTGGCGGATTCGGCCGCTTCTTTGGCTTTTTGCAGGCGGTCGCGGGCGCGGTCGGCTTCCAGGCTCTGGCGCAGGCTGCGCAACGCGATCTCTCGAAATTCCAGCGTGGCGCGCACCATGGTCAAGCCAAAAACCACGGCCAGCACGGCCATCGGCACCGAATGCGCCTTGCCCGGCAACAGCGACACCACCGTCAATGAACCCAGCTGCAGCAGCGACAGCAGCAGAAAACTGCGCCCGGCCATCGACATGAAAAAAGCGGCCGTGGCCACAGAGCCGCATACGATGACCACGTAAACCGTGGCGTTGGAGCCTGCCAGTTGCGGGTAGATGGCCACCGTGGCTACCACCCACATCAGGCCCACGGCCACCGCGTTGCCCTCCAACTGGCGCGCCACTTGGCGGATTTCGTTGCGTTCCATGCCCGGGCGGCTGCCATAGGCCTGCAGCAACAGCAGCCGCCAGGCCGAAACGGCAACCGCAAGCAGCGCAATGGCCACTGCAGCGCTCGTCAGGCCCTCTTGCCAGCCCAGCCACGCGATGTAGAGCACGGCCACCAGCAGCAACACCACCGAGCGCGCAGAATTGCGCAGCGCACCCTGCAACACCTCGCGGTGCAGTGCGGTATCTATGCCATGTGCTTCAATCATTCAGCGAGAAGCATAGCCTTCATTACAGGGCCCGCAGGCTCTGCCATCTTGGGGGTGCGGCCCGCCCTGGCGACGCGTCTGTTAACTCTGAATGTAGGTTTCCAACTGTGCGATGGTGTTTTCGTGGTCGCTGATGATGTCGTCCAGGATGTCGCGGATGGAAATCATGCCCAGCACCATGCCACCGTCCACCACCGGCAGGTGGCGAAACTTGTGTTCGCTCATCAGCGCCATGCAGGCCCGTGTGCCAGTGTCTGAGCTGACGGTGCGCACCTGCGTGGTCATGATGTCGCGCACCAGGGTTTCTTTGGAATTGCGGCCCTGCAACGCTATTTTGCGGGTGTAGTCGCGCTCTGAAAACACGCCCACCAGGCGCCCGCCCTCCATCACCATCAGGGCGCCCACCTCGTAGTCGGACAGCAGCTTCAGGGCCGCGAACACGGTTTCTTCAGGGCGCACGTGCCACAAAGTGCCTTCGCGCTTGGCCAACAATGTCGATACAGGTTTCATGCTGCTTGCCCCTTCTTTTGAAGTTGCCTAAGGTGGTGCGCTAGGCTAACGCAATGTCGCTGGCTATCAATAGGGGAGGGCGTTGCCCGCCGTTGAAGTTTCACAAGTCGCACAGGTTTTGCACTGATGGCGCACCCAGGCTGCGCCGGTGAAGCCCGGTGTGATCCCTGCATGCATTTTTGACCGCCCAGCCCGCACTTTCCACATGCCCGATCCATTTGTTTTTCCAACTGCCTCCAGGCTCCCGCTTCGCGCTACCCGGCTGATGCGCGGCAGTGCGCTGACCGTGGCGGTGTTGTTGCTGGTGGGGGCTGTGGTGTCCGGCTGCACTGCACTGGACGAGCAGCAGCGGCGGTGGATCTTCCAACCCAGTGAACGCACGTGGGCGGGGGGGCTGGCAGCGGCTCAAGGCATGCACGACGTGTGGATTGAATTTGAACCGGGCCGGCCCGGCACCGCGCGCAGCGGGCTTGAAACCAGCCCGCAGGCGGT
>JANNMQ010000518.1:0-2465 GCA_031398045.1 Rubrivivax sp. | reverse complement strand
TGATGTAGTCGTCGCGCAGCACCTCGTTCAGCGCGTTCAGCATCGGCACTTCCTTTTCCACCAGCGCGCCGCCGTTTGCACCAGCAACCACGTTCAGCACGCGGTAGGTCTGGCCGCGCAGTTGGTGGTCGTCCACCCGTTTGCCTTCTTCATAGCGGCCCTTCAAGCCGGTGCTGTAGAACGTGGCCGCGTTGCTGCTCTCGTCAGCACCAAAGAGGTCGATGGTGACGCTGAAGTGGAAGTTCAGGTAGCGCTGGATGGTGGGCAGGTCGATCACGCCGGCGGCGCGCAGTTTTTTCGGGTCGTCGGTTTTCAATTCGTTCATGGCCGCGCAGGTGCGGTTGATGACGCGGCTGATGCCGCTTTCACCCACAAACATGTGGTGGGCTTCTTCGGTCAGCATGAACTTGGTGGTGCGGGCCAGCGGGTCGAAGCTGCTTTCGGCCAGCGCGCAAAGTTGGAACTTGCCGTCGCGGTCGGTGAAGTAGGTGAACATGAAGAAGCTCAGCCAGTCGGGTGTTTCTTCATTGAAGGCCTGCAAGATGCGCGGGTTGTCGACCTGGCCGCTGCGGCGCTGCAACAGCGCTTCGCCTTCTTCACGGCCGTCACGGCCGAAATACTTGTGCAACAGGTAGACCATGGCCCACAGGTGGCGGCCTTCTTCCACGTTCACCTGGAACAGGTTGCGCAGGTCGTACTGGCTGGGGCAGGTCAGGCCCAGGTGGCGCTGCTGTTCGACGCTGGCCGGTTCGGTGTCGCCTTGCGTGACGATGATGCGGCGCAGGTTGGCGCGGTATT
The DNA here is from genome assembly GCA_031398045.1 of Rubrivivax sp. Lineage (GTDB taxonomy): Bacteria > Pseudomonadota > Gammaproteobacteria > Burkholderiales > Burkholderiaceae_C > Rubrivivax. The sequence continues at coordinate 1,667 of JANNMQ010000518.1, read as the reverse complement.
CGCCGGGCACGTCTTGCCAGGCGGCTTCGCCCAGGTGGTCGCCGAAGTGGATCTTGCGGTCCTTTTCAGCCGGGTTCAAAAAGATGCCCCAGCGGTAGTCGGGCATCTTCACATGGCCAAACTGCGCCCAGCCTTCGGGGTCGACGCTGACCGCGGTGCGCAGGTAGACATCGAAGTTCTGGCTGCCGTCCGGGCCCATGTCGTCCCACCACGACAGAAAGCTGGGTTGCCACTGTTCCAGCGCGCGTTGCAGCGTGCGGTCTTCGTTCAGGTTGACGTTGTTGGGGATTTTTTGCGCGTAGTCGATGGTGGTCATGGTGTTGATTGCCTGAATGAGAGTTGATCGGGTTCTTGATGGGTGTTTGATGGTCCAGCCGCCGTCGCGAGCGGGCCGAGGTCGCGTCGAGCACCGCAGCCGTACACCCGTACGGCGAGGAGCAGAGGCGCGAGATCGGCCCGCGCAGCAGGCGGATGGGCCATCAAACCCGGTTCCAGTCGAAGACGGCCTTGTCGCCTTTGCCGTACACCTTCAACGCGCCTTTTTCGCCCACCGCGTTGGGGCGCTGGAAGATCCAGTTTTGCCATGCGGTCAGGCGGCCGAAGACACGGGTAAACATGTTTTCAGGGCCATTGAAGCGCAGGTTGGCTTCCATGCCGGTCAACGCGTCGGGGCTCATCGACACACGCTCTTCGATGGCGATGCGTGTCTCGTCGGCCCAGTCGATGTCGTCGGGGTTGGCGGTCACCAGGCCCAAGGCAAAAGCAGCGTCAGCGTCAAGCGCTACGCCGACCTTGGCGCGCACGGCGTCCATGGCCGGCGCTTCGTTGTAGAAGCGGCGCTGCAAACGGCTTTGGCCCGTGCACATCGGGTACAAGCCGAAGTTGGTGTCACCCACCGTGACCTTCGGCGCCTTCGTTTGGTCATCGGGCAGCGCCAGGTGGTAACTGCGGTCGCAGGCCAAGGCCAGTTCCAGCAACGTGCCGGCGAAACACGAACCCGGCTCGATCAGCGCAAACAGGCTGCGTGACGACAGGTCGAGCCGGCTGAAGGTGCGGCGCAGCAGGCCGATGGTTTCGCGCACCAGCCAGTGGTTCTGGTGGGCCAGCAGTGTGGTGTCCATCGCCAAGACGGCGGCGGCATCGCCTTCGGTCTTCAGCAGCCAGGTGCCGATGTCCAATTCATTGGTGCGCATCTGCAGGATGGCGTCTTCCAGTTCACGCGCCAGTTGCAGCGGGTACCAGGCGGCGCCGGCGGCTTCGATGCCGGCCAGGTCAGCCGGTTGCGCGCCAGTGGGCGCCTTCACGGTGAAGCTGGCGGTGCGTTTGCTGCGGTCGATCTCCACGGTGACAAAGGCGTAACGCAGCGCGTTGTCTTCGTCGGTGCGCTGCAGCGGCGTCAGCGCCACGCCTTTGCCGTCGGCGGGGCGGTCGCTGCTGGCTGCCAACTGCAGCGCACGTTCTTGCACCTTGGCCGCGAACTGCGCCGGCTTGGCGATGTCGTCCACCAAGCGCCAGTCTTTGGCGCGCTGGCCGCGCACCCCCTCTGCACTGGTGCAGAACAGGTCGGCCAGGTCGTGACGCACCTTCTTCTTGTCGGTGACGCGGGTCAGCCCGCCGGTGCCGGGCAGCACACCCAGCAAAGGCACTTCGGGCAGGCTGACGGCGCT
>JANNMQ010000402.1:0-1613 GCA_031398045.1 Rubrivivax sp. | reverse complement strand
GCTGCGCTGTCTGACGACGTGGCACAGGCTGTGCGTGCAGCGCTGACCGAGTTAGAAAAACTGGGCGCCACGCTGGTGGACGTGACGCTGCCGCGCACCGAGCTGTCGATTCCGGTGTATTACCTGATCGCACCGGCCGAGGCCAGTTCCAACCTGGGTCGTTTTGATGGCGTGAAGTTTGGCCACCGTGCCGCGCAGCATGGCGATTTGCTCGACATGTACAAGAAGACCCGTGCCGAAGGTTTTGGCGACGAGGTGAAGCGCCGCATCATGATGGGCACCTACGTGCTGAGCCATGGTTATTACGACGCCTACTACCTGCAGGCGCAAAAATTGCGCCGCATGATTGCCGACGACTTTCAAGCCTGCTTCAAGCAGTGCGACCTCATCGCCGGCCCCGTGGCCCCTACAGTGGCCTGGAAGTTGGGCGACAAGGCCGATGACCCGGTGCAAAACTACATGGCCGACATCTTCACGTTGCCAGCCAGCCTGGCCGGGCTGCCGGGCATGAGTGTGCCCGCCGGCTTTGCCCAGTCAGCCGCCGATGCCGGCATGCCGGTGGGTTTGCAGCTGATTGGCAATTACTTCGACGAAGGCCTGCTGCTGCACACGGCACATGCCCTGCAGCAGGCCACCGACCACCACCTGCGCGCGCCGGCGGTGCCCGCAGCGCCAGCCGCGCAAACTGCCCAGGTGGCCGCATGAACGCGCCTACCCTGATGAATGCGCCCGCCCTGACGCGGGGCTTCGAGGTTGTCATCGGCCTGGAAACCCACGCCCAGCTGTCCACCGCCAGCAAGATCTTCAGTGGCGCTTCCACGCAATTTGGTGCCGCGCCCAACACCCAGGCCTGCGCGGTGGACCTGGCTTTGCCGGGCACCCTGCCGGTGATGAACCGGGGTGCGGTAGAGCGCGCCATCTGCTTTGGCCTGGCCGTGGGCGCGAAGGTGGCGCCGCTGTCGATCTTTGCGCGCAAGAACTACTTTTACCCCGACCTGCCCAAGGGCTACCAGATCAGCCAGTACGAGATTCCGGTGGTGCAGGGCGGGCGCGTGGACTTTTTCTTGAACGGCGTGGCGCGCAGCGTGCGGCTGACCCGTGCGCACCTGGAAGAAGACGCTGGCAAGAGCCTGCACGAAGCCTTTGCGGGCGCCACCGGCATCGACCTGAACCGAGCCGGCACACCGCTGCTGGAAATAGTCACTGAACCCGACATGCGCAGCAGCGCCGAGGCCGTGGAATACGCCAAGGCCTTGCACACGCTGGTGGTGTGGCTGTCCATCTGCGACGGCAACATGCAAGAAGGCAGCTTCCGCTGCGACGCCAACGTGTCGGTGCGCCGCCCAGGCGCTGCACTGGGCACCCGGCGCGAAATCAAGAACCTGAACAGCTTTCGGTTCTTGCAGCAGGCCATCGACTTTGAAGTGCAGTGGCAGATCGACCGCATCGAAGACGGCCTGCCGATCGAACAAGCCACCGTGCTGTTCAACCCCGACACTGGCGAAACGCGCGCCATGCGCAGCAAGGAAGACGCACACGACTACCGCTACTTCCCGGACCCCGACTTGCCACCGTTGGTGATCGAGCCGGCCTGGGTGGACCGTGTGAAAGCC
>JANNMQ010000326.1:0-1603 GCA_031398045.1 Rubrivivax sp. | reverse complement strand
CCGGCGTGGCTTGCCTGTGGGGACCGGCCCATGGAGGCGCCAATGAAGCAGCGCTGAACATGCTGGGTGACATCCAGCGCCAGGGTGGTGTGGAAAAGATCGGCGAATTCATCAAGCAGGTGAAAGACAAAAACAGCAATGTCAAACTGATGGGTTTTGGCCACCGCGTCTACAAGAACTACGACCCGCGTGCCAAGCTGATGCGCGAAACCTGCCACGAAGTGTTGACCGCCACCGGCCTGCACGACGACCCCCTGTTCAAGCTGGCCATGGCGCTGGAAAAGATCGCACTGGAAGACGACTACTTCGTGGCGCGCAAGCTGTACCCGAACGTTGACTTCTACAGTGGCATCGTGCAGCGCGCGCTCGGCATTCCGGTCAGCCTGTTCACCGCCATCTTTGCGCTGGCGCGCACGGTGGGCTGGATTGCGCAGCTCAATGAAATGATTGGCGACCCCGAATACAAAATCGGCCGCCCGCGCCAGCTGTTCACCGGCTCGGTGTCGCGCAACCTGGTGCCCATCGCACAGCGCTGAAGTTTTGCAGGGCGCGATTGCCGCGCGCGGCGCGCTGACTGTGTTTGCAAACAAGGCCACCTCTGCGGTGGCCTTCTGTTTATTAACAAGCTTGAATATGCTTCGTACGCCGCAACTGGCGGCGCAGCACCCGCACTGCCCATGAGCCTTGCGAACCTTCCCGCCCCCATCGGCTGGGCTGACTTTGACGCCTTGCACGACAACCTGCCGGCTTGGCGTGGGGCCATCGAGTTGCTGGCCGCTGAGCACAGCGATGCACCCGTGCAGCAGATGGAAACAGGCTCGGTGCTGGTGGCGCTGCTGGGCCGCACCCAGGTGCTGAAGCTGTACCCGCCTTTTCTTCGCGACCACTTTGAATACGAACGCGCTATGTTGCAGCGCGTGGGCGGTCGGCTGCAGCTGCCCACGCCGCTGCTGCTGAAAAGTGGTGAACGCGACGACTGGCCATGGCTGCTGATGACGCAGCTGCAGGGCCAGCCGCTGACTGACGTTTGGCCTGCGCTGGACGAGGCGGCCAAGTGCCAGCTACTGAAAACACTGGGTGCACTGGCCGCCCAGGTGCACCGACTGCCCCTGGGCGATATGGCGCGCCACGCGCCGGCCTGGCGCGACTTCATCACCGGCCAGCGTGCCCGCTGCCACGGCCGCCAGCAGCGCACCGGCCTGCCGCCCCATTTGCTGCAGCAGCTGAACACGTTTGTCGCCGGCGCTTTGCCCGAAGGCCCGGATGTGATGCTGACCGGCGAGTACACGCCCATGAACCTGCTGGCCAGCCAGGGGCGCTTGTGCGGCATGTTCGACTTTGGCGACGGCTTGGTGGGCCCGCGCGAATACGATTGGCTGGGCCCGCTGGCGTTTTTGTGCGCCGGCCATGCCTTGCGTTGCAAGGCCTTCTTCGACGGTTACGGCGTGCAGCCCAGCGCCGCGCAGCGCCTGGCCCTGTTGCGGCTGCTGCTGCTGCACCGCTACAGCAACCTGAAGGCGCAGATCGCGATGCCGGGCTGGCAGCAGGCGCCGAGCTTCGAGGCGCTGGCCGCGCTGATCTGGCCCTGAGTGGTGACTCACAA
>JANNMQ010000319.1:0-2550 GCA_031398045.1 Rubrivivax sp. | reverse complement strand
TGCACCGGGTTTCTTGAACGGACTGACGGCGCTGGCCAACGCCACCGTCAATTGTTTCCCGATGATTCTGATCAGCGGTTCCAGCGAACGCGAAGTGGTGGACCTGCAGCAAGGCGACTACGAAGAGATGGACCAGCTGGCCATCGCCAAACCGTTGTGCAAGGCAGCCTACCGCGTGCTGCACGCGCAAGACATCGGCATTGGCATTGCGCGTGCCATTCGGTCAGCGGTGTCAGGCCGACCTGGCGGTGTCTACCTGGACCTGCCGGCCAAGCTGTTTGCGCAGACCATGGATGCCCAGTTGGGCCGCGATTCCATCTTCAAGGTGGTGGACCCGGCGCCGCGGCAGCTGCCCGCGCCTGAAGCGGTGCAGCGCGCACTGGATGTGCTGCGCAGCGCCAAGCGCCCGCTGATCCTGCTGGGCAAGGGTGCTGCTTATGCGCGGGCCGACGACGAGATCCGCACGTTGGTTGAAAAGTCCGGCATCCCCTACCTGCCGATGTCGATGGCCAAGGGGCTGCTGCCCGACACCCACGACCAGTCGGCATCGGCAGCACGCAGCTACGTGCTGGAACAGGCCGACGTGGTGATGTTGGTGGGCGCGCGCTTGAATTGGCTGCTTTCACACGGCAAGGGCAAAACCTGGGGCGCTGCCAACGGGCCGAAAAAGTTCATTCAGATCGACATCTCGCCGATTGAAATGGACAGCAACGTGGCCATTGCAGCGCCGTTGGTGGGTGACATCGGTTCTTGCGTGGCGGCCTTGAATGCCGGCATCGCCGATGGCTGGGCCAAGCCACCAACCGAGTGGACGGGCGCCATCGCCGACCGCAAAGACAAAAACCTGTCGAAGATGGCCGCCACGCTGAACGCCAACCCTTCGCCGATGAACTTTCACAGCGCGCTGAACGTGGTGCGCCACATCATCAAGGCTCGACCCGATGCCATCGTGGTCAATGAAGGCGCCAACACACTCGACTTTGCGCGCAGCATCGTCGACATGTATGAACCACGCAAGCGCCTGGACGTGGGCACCTGGGGCATCATGGGTATTGGCATGGGCTTCTCGGTGGCTGCAGCCGTTGAAACTGGCAAGCCCGTCATCGCCATCTGTGGTGACAGTGCATTCGGTTTCAGCGGCATGGAAGTTGAAACCATCTGCCGCTACAACTTGCCGGTATGCGTGGTGGTCTTCAACAACAACGGCGTCTACAAGGGCACCGATGTGAACACCCGCGGCGGCGACGTGGCACCCACGGTGTTTGTGAAGAACGCGCGTTACGATTTGATGATGCAGGCCTTTGGCGGCGTGGGTGTCACCGCAGCCACGCCGGCTGAACTGGACAAAGCGCTGCAAGAAGCCATTGCCAGCGGCAAGCCCACGCTGATCAACGCCGTCATCGATGAAACGGCCGGCACCGAAAGTGGCCGCATCACCAGTTTGAACCCTTCGGCGGCGCTGAAGAAGTAGGCCCGCCCCGCCATCACACGGCACCACGCTGCACCACGCTGACCTTCCAAACCCGTAGTCCCCCTTTACCCAAGGAGCTTCATCCATGTCTGACAATCTTCCCCTCAAGGGCATCAAGATCATCGACTTCACCCACGTTCAGGCGGGCCCGGCCTGCACGCAAATGCTGGCCTGGTTTGGCGCTGACGTCATCAAGGTTGAGCGCCCCGGTTCTGGTGACGTGACACGCAGCCAGCTGCGCGACATGCCTAACGCCGACGCGCTGTACTTCACCATGCTCAACAGCAACAAACGTTCGCTGACGCTCGACACCAAAGTGCCCGAAGGCAAGGCCATTCTTGAAAAGATGATCCAGGAATCGGACGTCATGGTCGAGAACTTCGGCCCCGGCGCGCTGGACCGCATGGGGTTCACGTGGGAACACATCCAGAAGCTCAACCCGGGGATGATCCTGGCGTCCGTGAAGGGATTTAGCGATGGCCACCACTACGAAGACCTGAAGGTTTACGAAAACGTGGCGCAGTGCGCGGGGGGTGCAGCGTCCACCACCGGTTACTGGAAGGGAGAAAACGCCGGCCCCACCATTTCGTCGGCCGCTTTGGGCGACAGCAACACCGGCATGCACCTGGCCATTGGCATCCTCACCGCCTACATCGGCAAGCAGAAAACCGGGAAAGGCCAGAAAGTGGCGGTGTCGATGCAAGACGCGGTGCTGAACCTGTGCCGCGTGAAGATGCGCGACCAGCTGCGCCTGGACAGCGTGGGCTACCTGGAAGAGTACCCGCAGTACCCGCACGAGATGTACGCCTTCAAGGACGGCGTGGTGCCGCGTGGAGCCAACGCTGGCGGCGGCGGTCAGCCGGGCTGGATCCTGAAGTGCAAGGGCTGGGAAACCGACCCCAACTCGTACATCTACTTCACCATCCAGGGCCATGCCTGGGGCCCCATCTGCGACGCGCTGGGCAAGCCGGAATGGAAGGACGACCCAGCGTACAACACGCCGCGTGGCCGCCAGCCGCACATCATGGACATCTTCGCCACGATCGAGTACTTCATCGCCGACAAGACCAAGTTCGAGG
>JANNMQ010000314.1:0-1520 GCA_031398045.1 Rubrivivax sp. | reverse complement strand
CCGTTGCCGGCGGCTTCGGCCAACGCCAGCTTGTCGGTGTCGCGCCGGCCCATCAGGCAGAAGTATTCGGGCAACACCACCAGCTGCGCCCCAGCGGCAGCGGCCTGCGCCACCAGACGGGCAGCGGCGTCTTGGTTGCGGGCCCATTCGGGGGTGGCAATCATCTGCACGGCGGCGATTTTCATGCTTGCATTTTGCCGGGTTCGCGCCGTCGCATGCCGTGCGGCTGTTGCAGCGCCGCGCCAAATCCCCGGCACGGCGCGGGGTGCGCTTTCAGGCTAACCTTCTACAAGAGGAAGCGGGCCCAGCAGGCCACGCAACCCGCGGCAAGACCGTAGCAAAACGCCAAGGGCTGGCGAGGGACCCGGAGGGCACGATTTGAATTTATCCACTTCTGCGTCGGGGCCGGCAGTGCCCATTGCGCCTGTGCCCTCGGCGCTTGCCGGCCACAGCCGCTTTGTGCAGCGCATCCGTCGCCGCTACGCCGCCGAGTTGGGCCTGCTGCCAACCGGCGTACCCGACGAAGCCGGCTTGCACACGCTGGTGCAGCAGTTGCGCGTGCCAGTGGCGCTGGCCAACGGCAACGCCGCACCCGGCCGCGACCTGCCCTGCGCACTGCGCGTGGCGCGGCAGCTGGTGTTGGAACGCCTGGCCACGCTGGACGTGGAGACCGCCGCCAGCCTGGATGTGGTCACCGGCACCATGACGCTGCTGGCCGAGGTGGCGTTGGAACTCGCGCTGGCCCAGGCGCAGCGTGAGGCTGACGAACGCCACGGCCCGCCGCTCATCACCCAAGGCCCGCACGCGGGCCAGCGCATGGACCTGTGGATCGTGGGCATGGGCAAACTGGGCGCGCGTGAACTGAACGTGTCGTCCGACATCGACCTTGTCTACGTCTACGACGACGACGGCCAGACCGCGGGCTTGAGGCCGGTGTCACACCACGAGTACTTTGGTTATGTCGCCAAGCGGCTGTATGCGTTGATTGGCGACACCACCGACGACGGCTTTGTGTTTCGGGTGGACCTGGCCTTGCGGCCCAACGGCAACTCGGGCCCGCCGGTGGTCAGCCTGGCGATGCTGGAGGAATATTTCCAGGTGCAGGGCCGCGAATGGGAGCGTTTTGCCTGGCTGAAAAGCCGCGTCGTGGCGCCGCGTGCTGCGGTGGCCAGCGGGCAAGCGCTGGCGCTGCGGTCGCTGGTCACGCCTTTTGTCTACCGGCGTTACCTGGACTACGGCGTGTTTGAAGGCCTGCGCCAGCTGCACCAGAAGATCCGTGACGAAGCGCAACGCCGCGCCGCCGGCCGCCCCGACCGCGCCAACGACGTGAAGCTGTCGCGGGGTGGCATCCGCGAAATCGAATTCACCGTGCAGCTGATGCTGGTGGTGCGTGGTGGACAGTTTCCTGAAATCCGCACCCGCAGCACGCTGCGTGGTCTGCAGCGCCTGGTGCAGCGCGGTTTGATGAAAGCCGACACCGCGCAACAGCTGGCGGCGGCGTATGTGTTTCTGCGCCAGGT
>JANNMQ010000308.1:0-3683 GCA_031398045.1 Rubrivivax sp. | reverse complement strand
CAACGAACACGGCGGCCCGAACCACGTCGGCAACCTCTGCAGCGCGCCGCTGCTCGCCGACGCCCACCGCACAACCCTGCATTACCAGAGCTCGTATGCCGCGCTGGGGCACTTCGCGCGGTTCATGCAGCCTGGTGCACGGCGTGTGCTGTGCGCCGCCACGCGTGAAGCGCTGGAGTGCACGGCAGCCCTGAACCCTGACGGCAGCACGGTGGTGGTGGTGCTGAACCGCGGTGACGAGCCCCTGCAGTTTTCGCTGCAGGAGTCAGGCCTGAACGCCGCGGTGCAGATGCCGGCACGGTCCATCGCAACGCTGGTCAGGCCGCGGTGAAGCCGCGTTGAAGCCGATCTGAAGCCAGCGCAGGCGAACCGCAGCCGGCTACATCAGCAACTACCCCAGCGGCTGCGCCAGGTACAAACCTTCGCGCCCGACGATGGTTTTGCGTGCTGGCATCAGCACCGTGCAGTCGTGGCACAACGCGCGGATCTCGGTGTCTCCATCGGTGGCAATCAGCTCGCCCTCGGCGAAGGTCTCGAAGCCCACCAACGGCCGCGCAAAAACAAAGTCAGGCGTCTGGATGACGTGGGTCTTCAGCAAGCCAAAGCGCTGCTGCTGCTGACCGGCCGCGTGCAGCGGCCGACTGATGAGACCGAAGTGGGCGATGAAGTCCAGCGCCACTTCGATCGCCAGGTTGCCGGTGGTGCGCAGGAAGTGCTGCCCACATTCGGCCACCAGTGCCACCCCCATTCCATCGTCTTGGCCATGGCGGCCGTGCTGGATCAGCGGCGTGCCCGAGCCCAACCCTTGCGGCATCACCAGGTGCACGGCGGGCCGGCCGATGGCGCCAGCCGTGTCGGCATTGCGGCTGAACTGCGGGTAGACCCAGAACGGCTGCACCGCCTGGCTGGTGGAGTGGATGTCCAGGATGTGGTCGGCCGCGGCCACCACCGGGCGCAGTTCACGTGCGCGCCTCAGCTCCGGGCTGTCTTCGCTGCCGTCAAGCCACGCTGCCGACCAGATGCGGTTCATGTTGTGCACCAGCTGCCTACTCTCGAAGGGGCGCGCTGGGTCGAAACTTTCGTAAGCGGCCACGTTGGCAAAACTGATGGTCAGCGTGCCGATGCGCGGGCGCACGCCGCTGTCGAGCAGATGCGTAGCCGCCGTCATGCCGCAGAACTCGTTGCCGTGGGTCAGCGCGTTGACCAGCACATGCGGGCCGGGCAGCCCGGAATCGAAGCGGTGCACGTAGTCGATGCCGACGTTGCCCGCGCGGTAAGGCGACAGGTCGCGTGGCAGGACTTCAAGGGCGGGCGTGTCGCTGATCATGGGGGCTCCGGATGTTCGGCAGCATTGTCGTCGTGCCACGAGTGCACAGGCCCCGGCGCGGCCAGCATCACTGCCAAACGCGCACGTGTTCGATCTCCATCACCACCGGAAAGATGCTGTCGTCCACCGTACCACCCAGCACGCCGCCGATGGCGATGTTCAAGAGCAGGTACTGCGACTGGTCGAAGGGCCAGAGGCGGCGGCCGCTGCGCGGGTTCGGGTAACGGAAGTAGACGACGCCGTCGACGCCGATGGCGATCTCGTCGGCCGTCCAGTGCAGCTGGTAATCGTGAAAGGCGGTGCAGGCGTCGCTGATCTGCGTCGCCGCGCCCTGGCTGGCACCGCCGCTGCCGCCCAGCGTGTGCACGGTGCCAAAAACCCGGCTCGGGTTGCTGCCCACCTGTTCCATGATGTCGATTTCGCCGTCGTCGGGCCACACGCCACCGCTGCCCAGCGTCCAGATCGCCGGCCAGGTGCCGCGGCCGCAGGGCAGCTTGGCGCGAATCTCGAAGAAGCCGTAGGTCCAGGCGGCCTTGCCGCGCGTGATGAGCCGCGTGGAGGTGTAGCGCTGACCACCCCAGTCGGGCGCCGTGCTCAAGCTCTCGCGCCGCGCCGTAATGCGCAACTTGCCCGCGCTGACCTGCGCGTTGTCCAGCCGCGGGCCGCTGTAGTACTGCAACTCGTTGTTGTACCAGCCCAGACGGTTGCGCTCGGTGTCGTAAGTCCAGCGCGTGGCGTCGGGCAGACCGTCGACGTTGAACTCTTCGGCCCAGACCATGCGGTAGCTTGCCGGCACATAAGGTGGATTGGCTGAAGGTGCGGGTGCGGGCGCAGGCACAGGCGCGGGTGCTGGAACTGGCACCGGGGCCGGGGCAGGTGCCGCTGCCACGGGCGCCGGCGCAGCCGCTGTGCCACCACCACCGCCACCACCACAGGCGTGCAGCAGGGCCGCTGTGGCTGCCAACAGCACCACACGCCGCCCTTGTTCGGTCTGCATCATGAGAGCTTCTCCCTGCCGTTCTTGTTCCAGTCACCTCAGCACGCACCGGCGCTTCAAAACCCGATCTCGGCCTCGACTTCCTGCACGCCGTTCGCCTCGAAGCTAGCCAGCGGGCAGTCTTCCCAGGCGCCGTTGCGCCGCACACGCAGCCGCGTCGCCGGCCCACGGCGGTAGGTGTAGGGCACACCATGGCGCGTGAAGCGCAGAGCGCCGCCTTCGGGAACCTCTGCAGCGTCGAGCAGCACCGGCCTGAACAGCATACGGCCGTTGCGCATGGACAGGCCCAGTTCGCCCCAGCGTGTGAGGATCTCTTCCTTCACCTGCCCGGTCATGCCCGGCTGCTGCGCGCCACCTTCAGCGGCGGTGTGGCTGTAGGGATCGGTCGGAAATGCGCCGTAGTCGGCTGCACTCTTGCGGTAGCCCAGGCCGTCGCGCACGCGGCGGTAGAAATGCTGCAGCGCTGGCAACTCGGGCGCCTGCAACTCGGCCGCTTCGAAAACCCGTTCCTGCACCGCCAGCAGCAACTTGGCCACCATGTGCCAGTAAATGCAGCCCAGGCCCTCGTAGCCGAACATGGTGCCCGAACGACCGGTGAAAGCCTGGTGCTCGAGCAGGCGCTCATAGGCCTCGGCCAGCGGCGTCAGCGCCTCGCCCAGGTCGGCGCCTGCCGCTTCCAGGTCACCGCGGTTGGCCAGCGCCGGCGCAAAGCGCACGGTGCCGTCACTCTGTGTCTGCAGCAGGTCGCTGCGGCCGGCGGCCAGCAATCTCAGCACCACCGGCAGGGCCAGCGCTTCGGCGTCGAGGCGGTTGCGTTCGAAGAAGCCCGGCAGCTGGCGGTCGGGGTAGAGCAGGAAAGACTGTCGCCCGGGCGTGAACAGCGGGCTCTCGAACAGGGTTTCGAGCAGTGCCACCGCGTCGCCCAGCGACAAGTAGCCGCTGGACAGCAGCGCCACTTGGCCTTCGAGCATCGGGTACAGGCGCGAGACCTCGGCCACGCCAGGCTTGAAGGCGACGAGCATGTAGCTGTCGAACAGCCCGTCGTCGCGCCGGCAGCGCGCCAGCGTGGCGTCGACCAGCAGCAGCAGTTCGCGCGCGACGTCGACCAGCACGCCCTCGGGCGCCTGCACCAGGTGGCGGGCCGCCGCGCCTTGGTAGGCGGCGGCACGCCAGGGGTCGAGGATGGCGCCGGCGCCGTCGAGAAAGGTGCGGCGCTGCGCGTCGTCGTCCACTGCTGTCGGCGGTGTGGCGCGCACCAAGGCACCGAACTGTTGCAGCGCCTGCAGCGTGGCGCAGCGCGTCGGACCTCGTCGAGATGTTCTGTGGAGCGTCGCAGCATGCAGTGCGAGTGCGCTGGCT
>JANNMQ010000290.1:0-3050 GCA_031398045.1 Rubrivivax sp. | reverse complement strand
ACACCTTCCCAGGCACCCATCAGGTGCGCTCGTCCAGGGGTGGGGTGGTTTCAGGCTCGCGCTTGCCGGCGGCACGCTGCGCGCCGTGGTCCAACAGCAAACCCATCGCCACCGCGGTGGCGATGGCCACCACGATGTTCAATTTATAGGGCAAGGCATAGGCCGCGATGGCCGCGCAGCCAGCCACCACACCGGCCACGGCCGTGGCGCGGCCCTGCACCAGCGACAGCCCCAAGCCCAGCAGCGCCAGCGTGCCCGCGAATCCAATGCCCCAGTGCACAGGCACGGCGTCAGCCAGGAAGATGCCAGCCAGCGACGGCACCTGCCAGGCCAACCAGTTGGTCAACGCTCCGCCCCAGAAGTAGGGCGGCTGCTCGGGCGCCGGCACGGGGTTTGGGAAGCGCTTCATGAACATCACGTAGTTCAGGTCGGCCGTCAGGTAGGCCCAGCGCAGGCGCTGCCCAAACGGCAGGTGCGCCACGTAAGGCCGCCACTGCGCGCTGAAGATCATGAAGCGCAGGTTCACACACAGCGCCGTGGCCCACACCACCCACAGCGGCGCGCCGGCGCTCATCAGCGGCAGCACCGCCAGCTGTGCACTGCCGGCAAACACCAACAACGACATGAACACCATCAGCGGCAGCGGCAGGCCACTTTTGCCCATCGCCACACCGGTGATCAAGCCCCAGGCGGCGATGCCGATGGCGGTGCCCAGCATCTCGTGGGCACCACGGGCAAATTCAGGATGGCGCCAGATGGGCGCGGGGCTTGCGGAGGGCACTGCGGCATTGTCGCCGCAGCAGCAAAGCGGCCCTCAACGCAGCCCTTAACGCAGCCCTCAACGTGGCCGGATGCTGCCGCTGCCCGTCACCGTTTGCTTCAACCTGGCCGCGCCGGTGTACTGCACGTCGCCGCTGCCCACGATGCTGATGTCCAACGTGCCTTGGGCCTGCACCGCCACATCGCCGCTGCCGGCGATGTGGACCGCTACCGCTTCGGCGCGCAGGTCCATCAAACGCACGTCGCCGCTGCCGGCCACGCTGACCTTCAGCCGCCGCGTGGCACCGCTGCCGCGCACATCGCCGCTGCCGGCGATGCCCACCTGCAGGTCTTCGGCTGTCAGCCCCTGCATCACGATGTCACCCGACCCGGCCACTGACAGCTTCAACGCGGGGGTGTTGAAGGCTTCGATCTTCACGTCACCGCTGCCGTCCACCCTGACCGCCGAAAGCTTGGGCATGACCACCGTGGCGCGTACTTTCTGGGCCGTGTAGATGGGGCTGCCGCGTAGGTAGCGCAGCACCAGCGTCGGGCCCTGGCTGCCGTTTTCCACCACCGACTCCAGCAAAGGCAGCACCGCGTCATCGGCCGTCAACGTCAGCGCCTGCTGGGGGCCCTGGCGCACCGTCAGCTCAACACCGGCAGACAAGGTGATGGCCTGGAAATCGGGCACGCTGCGCGTTTCGGTGGCTGCCTGGGCCGGCAGGGGCAGCAGCAAGGTCAGCCAGCCGGCCACCGCCATCAACAGCGGCGTGACCAACGCGGCATAGCGGCGCGTGATACCGGCCGCAGCAGTGTGTGAGTGGGCGGACCCCGCCGTTGGGTGGGCGGCTTGGGGAAGCGGGGTGTAGGCGGTTGCAGGGGTCAAGGCAGGCTCCTGGGTACGGGTGCAATGCCTGTACTGTGCCGGCCAGCCACCATTCAAACCAGCGCCATGCGATATCCGGCCCGTTGCAGCGACGAACTGACGGCTGCGAACGACCAAGCGAAAACCGCGAGCAGCTGGTGCCTGCAGGACTGCCCCAGGCCAGCCGGTCAGTGTTTCTTGGCAGCGCCCTTGCTGTCAGCGTGCGCCGTGTCTGCAGCCTTGTCAGCTTCGCCGCCGGCTTCGGCGGCAGGTGGTGGTGATGATGGGGGCGGCGGCACGGCCTCGATCTTGTTCTCGCGCATGTAGTCGTTCATCTCTTTCCAGCCGGCAAACACCGCCGCTTTGTCGGCGCGCTTGTTGGTGGTGTAACACTGCTCCACCGAACGCGCCGCATGGCGGCAACCGGCACCGACGGCCTTGCCCTCGGCTTCTTTCTTCGCCGCCACGGCGGTGGCCGATTCGATGCCCAGCATGTCGCAGCCGGCCAGCAAAGTGGCAGCAGCCAGCACCGCCAGCCTCAAAGCGGGCCGGCGCATCACGAGCTTCGGCAACAGGTCAGACACAGGGTTCATCGGCACGAAAACAACACAGCCCGTTGTATCGGCCGCTGCGGGCCGCAGCTTGAGCGCAACTTGAAAGCCTGGGGCAGCGGCTTTACGGTTGCGGACGCCGCACCCTTGCCCCGCTGATGGCTGGCATGCCGCCTGAATCTCAGGCCACGCCCAGCCGGCGCAGGTAGTCAGCAGCCGCCATGCGCTTGCCCCCGGGCGGTTGCACTTCCAACAGTTCCAGTGCGTCTTGCCCGCAGGCCACCACCAGCTGCTCGGGGAAGTTGGCCAGGCGTTCACCCGGCTGCCCTTGGGCCTGCAGCACGCGGGCGCGCCACAATTTCAATTCCTGCAACTGCCCACCCAACTCAAACTGGGCCTGGCAGCCTGGAAAAGGGTCAAAAGCCCGCAAGCGACGTTCCAGTTGCACCGCCGGTAACTGCCAGTTCAGCTGTGCTTCGGCCTTGTCCACCTTGTGCGCGTAGGTCACACCCTGTGTGGGTTGTGGCGTGCGCTCCAGGCGCCCTGGCTGTGGCAGGCGCTGTGGCGACTGCGGGCTTGCCGGCTCTTCATCCAGCGCGGCCAGCACCTGCACCACCAGCTTCGCGCCCAGTGCGGCCAGGCGTTCGTGCAGGCTGGCCGTGGTGTCGTCGGCACCGATGGCTACCTGCTCGCTCAACCACATGTCGCCAGTGTCCAACCCTCCATCCATCTGCATGATGGTGATGCCCGTGTGGCTGTCGCCCGCTTCGATGGCGCGGTGAATGGGCGCGGCGCCGCGCCAGCGTGGCAGCAGCGAGCCGTGAATGTTGATGCAGCCCAGCGCCGGCAAGGCCAGCGCCCAAGGCGGCAGG
>JANNMQ010000221.1:0-1930 GCA_031398045.1 Rubrivivax sp. | reverse complement strand
CGCTTTCCGGCCTGGTTGACGCAGCTGGCCTTGAGCCTGCCCAAGCTGGAACTGCTGCGTGCTGAAGTGCGTGCCCTGGGCCCTGACACCTGGCGTGTGCGGCTGGCCGTGGCCAACAGCGGCTACCTGCCGGCCTACGTGACGCAGCGGGCCTTGCAGCGCAAGACGGTGCGCGGCACGGTGATGGAGATTCACCTGCCGCCGGGCGCCAGCCTGGCCAGCGGCAAACCGCGCGTGGTGGCGCCCCACCTCGAAGGGCATGCACCCAAGTCCAGCTTGCAGGCTTTTTTGCCCAACCGCGACATCACCGCCGACCGCGCGGTGGTTGAATGGGTGGTGCGGGGCGCTCGTGGCACCGTGGTTGCGCTCAGCGCCACCGCCGACCGTGCCGGCACCGTGCGCGGCGAGGTCACGCTCGACTGAGAGGCTGAGAGTCTTTCCATCATGCCCGCTCATCACGCCAAAACGCACCCGCTCGTCGTTGCAAATGCTCGCTGTAGCCCGAGCTACGGCTCCGCTTTGCGCCTAGATCGGGGACGTTCTGACGCGCTGCTCGAACATGCTGGAAAAACTCCCAGCCTCTGAACGGGCCGGTCTGCATGATCCCCGACCACAGCTTCGCGACACTGTTCGAGTTCTTGCCGGTCGGTGTCTACCGCTCGGCGCCCAACGGACGCCACGTCTATGCCAACCCTGCATTGGCACGGCTGAATGGCTACGACGACCCGGCCGATCTGGTGGTCGACGTCACTGACATCGCCAACGAGTGGTACGTAGACCCTGCACGCCGCGCCGATTTTGTGGCTGCGTTGCAGCGCGATGGCCGCGTGGTGGCCTTTGAGTCCGAGGTCAGGCGCTACAAAACCCGAGAGCGCATCTGGGTGCGTGAACACGCGCATGCGGTGCGCGATGCACAGGGGCAGATGCTGTACTTCGAAGGCACGGTGGAAGACATCACAGCCGAGCGTGCCGCGCAGCAGGCGCTGCAAGCCAGCCGCGACCAGTTTGAACAGATGGTGCAGATCATTCCGGCCGTGGTGTACCGGCTGCTGCTGCACCCGGATGGCCGGCGCCGCTTAAGTTTTGTCAACCAGCAGGTGGTGCCCCTGTTTGGCATCACGCCCGACCAATTGATGGCCGAGCCCGATCTGGTGCCCAACATGCGTCACCCCGATGACGCCGGCCGTGTCAGTGCTGCGGCAGGCCGTGCGGTGCGCGAAGGCACGCAGTTGCAAATCGAGTACAGGCTGTGTTTGCCGACGGGTGAGGTGCGTGCGGTGCAGATGTTCAGCGCAGCCATGGCCCCAGTGGAAGGCTGGGCGGTGCGGGTGGGCATGATCTTCGACATCACCGAAAGGCGGCGCGTTGAAGAAGCGCTGCGCACCAGTGGGGAGACCTGGAAACGCGCGCTGATGAACATGGGCGATGGCGTCTGGGATTGGTTCGTTCAGGACGGCGTGGTTTTTTTGTCGGCTGCAGGCAAGGCGCTGTTGGGCTATGAACAGGATGAGTTGGCCGATACGCCACAGGCGTTGGAAGCCCTCGTACACCCCGAAGACCGCGCGCGCATGCGGGTCGACCGCGAAGCGCACCTGGACGGGCACACACCGGCCTATGTCAATGAACACCGGCTGCGCACCAAAAGCGGCGGCTGGATCACAGTGCTGTCACGCGGCGTGATCTTGCAGCGCGATGACCAGGGCAGGGCGCTGCGCATGATTGGCAGCTGGACCGACGTTTCGCAGGCTCGGCAGGTCGATGCTCTGCGGCTGGAGCGGGACCGCGCTGCGGCGGCCGACCTGTCGAAGTCGCAGTTTCTCTCGCGTGTCAGCCATGAACTGCGCACGCCGCTGAACGCCATCCTCGGCTTTGCACAATTGCTGCAGCTGGAAAATGGCTTGCAGGAACGCCAGCAAAGCTGGCTGCGCCA
>JANNMQ010000084.1:0-2972 GCA_031398045.1 Rubrivivax sp. | reverse complement strand
GCATGTCGCCTGGACCACCCTGCCTGTGGCGGATAGCAAACAGAGCGGTACCCACCAGCACGACCAGCGCATGCAGCGCTGGTCGGCTGCACCCGACGCGGCACTGGCCCGCGCGGGGGTCGATGACGCCGCCATCGTGCTAGGCAACTGGTCGTTCAAGCGCGAAGGCCAAAGCTGGCTGGCTGAACTGCCCACACGCAACTTTCAGCTCACCCTGCACCTGGCGCGCACGCAGCCGCTGCTGTTGCAGGGTGATGCCGGCTATTCCAGCAAAGGCCCGGGGCCTGAATTTGCCAGCCACTATTACAGCGAACCTCAACTGGCGGCAGATGCCAGCTGGCGGGCGCAGGCCCAGGCACCGCCCCAGCGCAGCACCGGTCGTGCCTGGCTGGACCATGAATGGAGCGAGCAACTGCTGCACCCCCAAGCCGTGGGCTGGGATTGGATGGGCATCAACCTGTTCGACGGCAGCGCGCTGACCGCGTTTGTGCTGCGCCGCGCCGACGGCACGGCCTTGTGGGCCGGTGGCAGCTTTCGCACGGCTGCGGGCGCGCTACAGACCTTCAGCCCCCAACAGGTGAAACTTCGGCCGCTGCGACCCTGGCGCAGCCCATCCAGCGGCGCCCAGTACCCAGTGGAATGGCAACTGGACTGCCCCGCTGGCCTGTTCCTCTTGCGTGCGCTGATGGACAACCAAGAGCTGGACGGCAGCAACAGCACAGGAACCGTTTACTGGGAGGGCTTGAGCGAGCTGACCGACCGCGGCGGGCTTCGCCTGGGACTGGGCTACCTGGAGATGACAGGTTACGCCGGACGGTTGCAGTTGCCGTGAACAACCGGTGTGCCTGGGGGCAACAGTCCAAGCAGGGCAGCGTTGCCGGGCAACGGCGCTTGCGAAATCAGGGTTCGGCTTTGAAACCGTCGCGCCACGGCCCGCTGCGAGATATACGCTGGCGGCTGCTTTCCACGGGCGCTGCACGCACACAATTGCCGCCCGCCTGCCGCGCGGCGTCAACCGCGTCTTCGGCGTCGTCAGACAACGCTTGCAGGTTCAAGTGAGCCGGCCGCAACTGGGCCACACCCACACTGACCGTGATGCGCAGTTTCTGGCCCGGCAGCGACGCAGGCACCACCTCCAGCTGTTCAGCACGGTCACGGATCCGTTCTGCCACGTCCAGCGCGCCCGTGGCGTCGGAATGGGCCAGGAAAACGGCAATCTCGCATTCGGAAAACCGTGTCACCAGGTCGGCTGCCCGCAAGGTGGGTGCAATCTCGCGCACCAGCTCACACAGCGCAGCATCGGCCGCCTCAGGGCCACGGCCCTCAATCAGGCGTGCAAAACGGTCCAGCTGCACCAGCAGCAACGCCGCGCCTGTGCCGTATCGGCGCGCACGTGCCCATTCACGGCCAGCCAGGTCCATAAACAGCGCACGGGGTATGCCCATCGGCCCCATCAGCAGCGGCACACCATCGGGCACCGAGAGGCTGGGCACGGTGCGCAAGCGCAGCGTCAGCAGCAAAAGTGGCACGGCTGCCACCGCCACGCCCAATGCGGCTGCAGCCGGCGCCACCCAGCGCATAGGGCCCGTGCTCGCCAGGCCAGCGTGCAGCAGCGCGTTCAGGCCCCAGGCCAGCGACGCAGCCAGCGCCATGGCTGCAAGCAGCAGGCCGCCTGCCACCACAGAAAGCGGCAGCGCCGACTTGCCACCCGCGGCCGCAGAGCAAGTCGCTGGCGGGCCGCCGTCAGCAAGGCCGCCCCTGTCGGCAGCCAATTGGCCCGCGGCCCAAGGCAGTGCACCGGCCAGGGAAGCAGCCGTGGCAGGTGCGGCTGCAGGCGTCTGCGCAGCACCGCTCCGGGCCAGCGGGGGTTTCTGAGGTTTTGTCATCGGGCTTTAAGCTTTCAGCCCCTCTATTCGACCACAAGCAGCGTTGTCTGTAGCGTCCCGAATCGCGGGGGTTGTGAAGCATGGCACCCAGACCCTTGTCAACCGCCTTCAGCAGCGGCCCTCTGTGCACTGGCAGGCTTGGCGCGGGCTGTGCAGCCGGCCAGCGGCGCCGGCCTAGACTTCAGGCATGAAAGAAGAAACCACCACCCGCGCGGCAGCTGCAACGCCACGTTCACTGTCAGGCCTCGGGCCTTTCATCAGGCCCTACCGCAAACAGGTGGCGCTGGCCGGGTTCTTCCTGGTGGCGGCGGCGCTCAGCACGCTGCTGTTCCCGGTGGCGCTGAAGGTGCTGATCGACGAAGGCCTGGTGTCTGCCGACCCCGGCCAGCGCGTGATGGCACTGCGTGAACACTTTGTAGCCCTGTTTGGCGTCGCCGCAGCGCTGGGTGTGTTTTCTGCAGCGCGCTTTTACGTCGTCAGCTGGTTGGGAGAACGCATCACTGCCGACCTGCGCAACGCGGTCTACGCCCATGTGTTGCGCCAAAGCCCTGAGTTCTTCGAGAGCACCAAAACCGGCGAAGTGCTGTCGCGGCTGACCACCGACACCACACTCGTGCAAACCGTGGTCGGTTCGTCGCTGAGCATGGGCCTGCGCAACGTGGTGATGGGCATCGGCGCGCTGGTGGCGTTGGTGGTCACCAACCCCTACGTGATGACACAGGTGCTGGGCATCCTGGTGCTGGTGGTGCTGCCCAGCATTTACTTCGGCCGCCGCGTGCGACGCCTGTCACGTGCCAGCCAGGACCGGGTGGCTGACAGCAGCGCCATCGCGGCTGAAGTGCTGAGCGAAATTCCGGTCGTGCAAAGTTTTGTGCAGGAAGGTTTTGAAGCCACCCGCTTCAACAGCAGCACGGAAGCCGCTTTTGACGTGGCCAGAAAGCGCACCCGTGTGCGCGCTTTGTTGGTGGCTTTCATGATCACGGCCACCTTCGGCGCGCTGTTGTGGGGCTTGTACCAGGGCACCCGTGCCGTCATCGCCGGCGATATCAGCGCCGGGCACCTGGGGCAGACGGTGGTGCTCGTCAT
>JANNMQ010000047.1:0-1506 GCA_031398045.1 Rubrivivax sp. | reverse complement strand
ACCGCAATTCAACGAGACACCCCAAGAACCACTTTCCCAGGAGATCTCCGTGCTCAAAACCCCCTTGCCCCGCCTGGCTGCGGCCGCACTGTTGACAGCCGCAACCCTGGCTGCGACACCGGCCCTGGCCGGCAAGACCATCGACGCCATGAAGGCCCGTGGTCAGCTTGTCTGCGGCGTCAACCCCAGCCTGCCCGGCTTTTCAGCCGCCGACAGCCAGGGCGTCTGGGCCGGCCTGGATGTGGACGTCTGCAAGGCCGTGGCCGCCACCGTGATGGGCGACGCGGCCAAGGTGAAATGGGTACCGCTGAACGCCAGCCAGCGCTTTGCCGTGCTGCAAAGCGGCGAGATCGACCTGCTGTCACGCAACACCACCTGGACGCTGACCCGCGACGCGTCGCTCGGCATGCAGTTCACCGGCATCACCTACTACGACGGCCAGGGCTTCATGGTGCCGTCGAAGGGCAAGATCAAGAGCGCCAAGCAGTTGAAGGGCGCCACGGTGTGCGTGCAAAGCGGCACCACGACCGAGAAGAACCTGTCGGATTTCTCCAAGTCCAACAACCTGGCCATCAAGCCGGTGGTCTTCGACACCCAGGAAGCCACCAACAAGGCCTACTTCGCCGGCCGCTGCCAGGCTTACACCACCGACGCGTCGGGCCTGGCCAGCGTGCGCAACAAAGAAGCCACCAACCCCGAAGACCACGTCATCCTGCCCGACTTGATCAGCAAGGAACCGCTGGGCCCCAGCGTGCGCCGCGGCGACGACGAGTTCTTCGCCATCGTCAAATGGGTCGTGTTTGCGCTGCTCGAGGCCGAGGAATACGGCATCACGCAAGCCAACGTCGACCAGATGAAGGCCGACAGCAAAGACCCGGTGGTGCAGCGCATCCTGGGTACCAGCGAAGACACCGGCAAGCTGCTGGGGCTGGACAAGGACTGGGCCTACCGCGCCATCAAGGCCACCGGCAACTACGGCGAGATCTTCGAGCGCAACGTGGGCCCGAAGAGCGCTCTGAAGCTGCCGCGTGGCGTCAACAACCTGTGGAACAAAGGCGGCCTGATGTACGCGCCGCCGATCCGTTGAGTTGCCATTCAGCTGAAGCGTTGAAACCCGCCCCGCTGCGCCGGCACTGACGCCCGATGGCCGCGTCACCGAAGGTGCGCCGCTGGACCTGGCGCAGCCAGGCCTTTCGCGGCACGGTGTACCAGGTGGTGGCGGTGCTGCTGCTGGCTGCAGCAGCCGCCTACCTGATGTCGAACACGCTGACCAACATGCGTGCACGCGGCATCCAGAGCGGCTTCGATTTCATCAGCCAGCCGGCAGGCTTTGCCATTGGCGAAAGCATCATCCCTTTCGACAGTGCAGAAAGCTACGGCAAGGCCTACCTGGTGGGCCTGTCGAACACGCTGCGCGTGGCGCTCGTGGGCATCGTGCTGGCCACCGTGCTGGGCACCCTGGTGGGCGTGGGGCGGCTGTCGCGCAACCTGCTGGTGCGCAGCCTG
>JANNMQ010000012.1:0-1635 GCA_031398045.1 Rubrivivax sp. | reverse complement strand
CGAACGACGCGAACTCGCTGACGTCTGCGGGGTAGAGACTGGGAATCGAGTGGGCCGCCAGGGCCTGCTGGCTGTGGTGCGCAATGGTGGATGACTTGCCGGGGTGGTCGTCGCCATACACCACCAGCACACCGCCATGGGGGTGCGTGCCGGAGTAGTTGCCGTGCTTGAGCGGGTCACCAGAACGGTCCACGCCCGGGCCCTTGCCGTACCACAGCGAGAAGACACCGTCGACCTTGGCGTCGCCCATCACGGCCAGCTGCTGTGTACCCCACACCGCCGTGGCAGCCAGGTCTTCGTTGATGCCGGGCTCGAACACGATGTCGGCCGCGGTGAGGTGTTGCCGCTGTTCCCACAGCGTCTGGTCCAAGCCCCCCAGTGGCGAACCCCGGTAGCCCGAGACGTAGCCTGCCGTATTCAGTTGGGCCCGGCGGTCCAACTCGCGCTGCAGCAACAGCGCACGCACCAGCGCCTGGTGGCCGTTGACGAGCACCGGCTCTGCGAGCAGGGTGAACTTGTCCTCCAGGCGGACGTCCTTCAAGGGCTTGTTCATGGGGCGGCCTTTCAAGGGGTGGGTGTGGGGTGGCCTCTGCAGGCGGTGACGAAGGCCTGCAGCAGCCTGCGGTCGGGCTCGTTGAGCAGGAACTCGGGGTGCCGTTGGGTGCTCATGGCGAAGCGCAAGTTGGGCAGCTCGATGGATTCCACCAGCCCATCGTCCGACAGCGCCGCGACCCGGGCCGATGACCCGACGGCGGTGACACCCTGGCGATGCCGGCTGTTCACGGCGAAGGCGCGGTCCCCAGCAATGGACGCGTAGAAGGAGCCGGCGACGGCCTTCACGCCGTGCGGCGTGTCCACATAGCTGCCCGCTGCGTGCTTCTGCCAGGCTGCACGTTCTGCGCTCAGGCTCACGACCAGTTCGCCGCCCGTCACTTCGTTCAGGATCTGGAAACCGCCGCAGATGCCCAACAGGGGAATGTCGCGCGCCACCGCCGCCCGAGCAAGCGCCAGCTCGAACCGGGCGCGCCGCGCCTTGTGAGGCGGCTCCGTGCCATCGCCTGACAGGATGTGACGGTGCGGGAACTGCCACTCACCGCCGCTCAGGATCAGGCCATCGATGAGGCTCAGCACGTCATCAATGGCAGCTTCGTCGTGGGGCAGGATGAGTGGCAGCGCACCGACACCCTGCAAAGCCTGCGAGAGCTGTGCGTCCAGCACATAGTGGGCGCGTGCCGGGCTGCTTGCCTCGCGCCACTCGATATCGGGCGTGACGCCAATGCGCGGCTTGCGCAGATGCACCGGGAAACTCGCCGCCGTCACGCGCTTTGCACGCGGCGCAGGGCGGGGCGCGCGGGCGACAGGTCGTCCTGCCGCACACCCTGCGCGACCACATCGGCCGGCAGAGCCTGGCCGAGCAGCAGCGCTGCGGCTGTTCGGGCCAGCGCCGGTGCCATCTGGATGCCGTAGCCACCCTGCCCCGCCAGCCAGAAGAAACCTTCGGCCTGCGTGTCGTAGCCAGCCACGGGTGAGCGGTCGGCCACGAAGCTGCGCAGGCCGGCCCAGCGGTGGTTGATCCGCTTCACCGGCTCCGACGTCAGGGTCTCGAAGCGGTCCACCGCCATGGCGATGTCCAAC
>JANNMQ010001149.1:0-1633 GCA_031398045.1 Rubrivivax sp. | reverse complement strand
GGTCGATGTCCAGCATCAGGCAGCTGACAGGCTGGCCACTGGTGCGTGCATGGGCCAGCGCAGCATCAAAGGCCGCCAGCAAGGCGCGGCGGTTCAGGCAGCCGGTCAGCGGGTCGCGCGTGGCCAGACGTTCCAGTTCGGTGTTCTGCCGCTGAACTTCTTCCTTGGACTGATTCAGCGCCTGCATGGCACCGCGCAGGGCTTCGTTGGAGCGGTGCAATTCAGACACGTCATCAAAGGTGGCCATGCAGCCGCGTGTGGCACCACCGGCATCGCTGATGGGCGTGCAATTCACGGTCAACCAGCGTTCGGCGGCAGCGCCCGCGGCCAGCACCACGGGCAGGTCAGCCAGCGCCGCACTGTCTGCAATGGTGCGGTTCCAGGGGTGCTGGCCGTCGTCGCTGCCCAGGCTTTCGGTCAGCCACGACAGACTGGACAGCGCCGTACCCGTGGCCACCTGCGCTGCCAGCGGGTGCAGTTTGCGGAAGGCTTTGTTGACCAGCAGCACACGCCCGCGGTCGTCCAGCACCGCCACGCCTTCGGCCATCACGTCAAAGGCGTTCTGCACCCGTTCAGGGATGGCAGACGCGGGGTCGAGGTGTTGCAGCACACGGCGCAGGTAGAGCCCAAAGACCACCGTTCCCGCGCCCGAAATGAACAGCAGCGTGATCATCAGTGGTTGCTGAAACAAGGCCACCAGGAACGGCCGCTCATCACGCGCAAAGCGTACCTCCACACGCCCCCAGGGCCCGGCTGCCGATTGCAGCGGCACGCTGAACTGTTCAGGGGCGGTGCGCACCGTACCGTCGGCACGCCAATGCTGCACGTGGCTGCCCGCTTGAACCAACAGGCTGCCATCGCTGTGGCGCACGGCCAGTGTTCGCAGGCCGGGGTTTTGTGCCGTCAACGCGTCCAGCGTGCGCTGCAAGGTTTTGGCATCGTCTTTCTGCAACAGCACGGCCAGCTGCACGGCCAGGCTTTCGGCCAACTGCTGGCGTGTGCGCATGCTTTGTGCCTCGTGGTCGGGCATGACGCCAAAAAACAGATCGGCGAGCAGCACCAAAGTGCCGCACAGGCCCACCAGGGCCAACGTCATCTGCAGCCAGGGCCCCGGGCGCTTCAGCCGTGTTTTGAAGTTGAAGCGTTTCAGCGCAAACCTCCAGCGGGGTGTTCCAGGGCGGGCTCGTCAAACAGGCTGACCACGGCACTGTCATCGAAGTCGTCGCTGTCCAGGTCATTGTCGTCAGCGTCGCCTCTGCCAGGCTTCGGAGCGTCGTCGGCCGAGCGCGCCAGCACAGGCAGCAGGTCGATGTGGCGCCAGGCCGGTACTCCCATCAAGATGGAGGTTAACAAGCCGCCACTGCGGGTAAGCCACCACAACAAACCGGCAGTGATGCCGGCGCTGGCCACCGGTGTGGGGTTCTGCAGGATGCGAACGAATCCGCTGTCTTCTTCGTCTGCGCCGTCGCGCGCTGCGTTGCCGCCCGTGCCCTCGGTGCCGCCGCTGCCCGCTGCAGCGCTGCTTCGCCACTGCACGCGCAGCGAGTCGCGAATGCCGCCTTCGATGCCAATCTGATCAGCTGCTTCATTGGCAGCGTCGACCCATTCGAAGCTGAGGGTCTGCAAAGCCGCG
>JANNMQ010001029.1:0-2778 GCA_031398045.1 Rubrivivax sp. | reverse complement strand
CTGGCCATCGAGCGGCCCGACGCGATGCCGCAGCAGGCCTACACCCTGGTGCCGCTGTCTGGCCGTTCACTGGCCACATCGGGCGACTACCGCAATTTCTTCATCGAGCGCGGCCGGCGCTACACCCATGAAATCGACCCCGCCACTGCGGCCCCGGTGGCGCACGCGCTGGCGTCGGTCAGCGTCGTGGCCGCCGACTGCACGATGGCCGACGCGTGGTCAACGGCTCTCTTCGTGCTGGGGCCCGAGCACGGGCTTGAAACGGCCACCCGCCTGGGCCTGGCGGCCTACTTCCTGGTCCGACGCGCTGACGGCTCGTTTGCTCCACACACCACGCCCGCGTTTGCCGCGCTGGGTTCACAGGCGCTGGCCTAGACATGTTTCCGATATTCATGACACCACAACACCCGTTCGGGCTGAGCTTGTCGAAGCCCCGCTACCACAGGGGCCAATCCGCATGACTGAATTCCTGCCAGTCTTCCTGCTGGCGTTGGCCGTCATGGGCACGGTCATTGCAGCCATGGCCGTGGGCGTGATGTTCAAGCGCCCTTGCCTGCGCGGCTCCTGCGGCGGCACCCCCGTGCTCGGCCCCGACGGGAACAAGCTGTCGTGCGAAACCTGCCCCAACCGCCAGCGTGCGCAGTCAGCCAGCGCAGCAGGCCACACCTCTAACCATCAATGACCTGCTGCAGCCCCACCGGGTCGGTGATCTGGATCTGCCGGTGACGCACGAAGAGCAGGCCGTTGGCCTGGAACTTCGAAAACGTACGGCTCACGGTTTCGAGTTTCAGGCCCAGAAAGCTGCCAATCTCTTCACGGCTCATGCGCAGCACGATGGCCGACGAAGAAAAGCCCCGCGCGCTCAGGCGGTGGGTCAAGTTCAGCACAAATGCCGCCAATCGCTCTTCAGCGTGCATGCTGCCCAACAGCAACATCACACCATGGTCACGCACAATCTCGTGGCTCATCACACGGTGGAACTGCTGCTGCAACGAGTTGACCTCCAGCGCCAGCGCTTGCAGCTCGTCAAAGGGCATCACGCACACCTGCGAGTCTTCAAGCGCCACCGCATCCACTTCGTGCACGCGGGTGCCGATGCCGTCCAAACCCAGCAGTTCGCCGGCCATCTGAAAGCCTGTCACCTGCTCGCGGCCGTCCTTGGAGGCGATGATGGTCTTGAAGAAGCCGGTCCAGACCGCATACACCGCATCGAAACGGTCACCCGCCTGAAACAGGGGCTCGCCGCGTGCGACCTTGCGGCGACCCGCCACCAGCCGACCATCAACTTGTTCGAGCTCCTGCTTCGTCAGCCCTACCGGCAGACAGATCTCACGCAGGTTGCAGTGGGAACAAACCACGCCGCAGTGGGGTGCGTGCAGCGGTTTGTAGATCAGCTCTTCCATGGGGTTCTCGCTTCAGCAACGCTCACTTTATGGGCGACCGCAAGGCCCGCGGGCATGGTATTCCCGCTGGCGGCGCAGCTTGGATTCTGCGGGCCATGGCCCCGTGAAAGCACTTGCACGGACTGTGCCCGAGACTGATCTGTGTCAAAGACGGCAGCGTCTGGCCCCTTAGAGTCTCGCCTCAAGCGACGCACCAGACGGGCTGTAAAGCACCGCGCAGTGGTAACAGGTCGTGTAGGAGTGGGTGATCATGCGTGTGGGTCTGTTCGTGACTTGTTTGGCAGACCTGATGCGCCCCAGCGTGGCCTTTGCTGCCGTCAAGCTGCTTCAAGACGCAGGCTGCCAGGTGGTGGTGCCCGAAGGCCAAACCTGCTGCGGCCAGCCGGCGCTGAACAGCGGCGACAGTGTGGACACGCGGCAGATCGCGCAGCGCGTGATCCAGGCCTTCGAGGGTTTCGAGGCCGTGGTCGGCCCTTCGGGCTCTTGCATGGGCACCATCAAACACGACTACCCGACCTTGTTTCCCGACGACCCGGCGTGGCGTGCACGCGCCGAAGACCTGTCGCGTCGCAGCCACGAACTGCTGAGTTTCCTGGTCGACGTGCTCAAGGTCGACAGCATCGCCGCCCGCTTTGACGGCCGCGTGACGTATCACGACTCTTGCGCCGGGCTGCGTGAAATGGGCGTCAAGGGCCAGCCGCGCAAGCTGCTGGCCGGCGTGGGCGGCCTGCAGCTGGTGGAGATGCAGGGCACCGAAGAATGCTGCGGCTTCGGTGGCACCTTCTGCGTCAAGTACCCCGATATCTCGACCAAGATGGTGGACGACAAGATCGCCCACATCCAGGCCAGCGGAGCTTCGGCCGTGCTCGGCGGCGACCTGGGTTGCCTGCTCAACATCGCCGGCCGCATCCAGCGCCGGGGCCTGCCCATCCGCGTGCTGCACACCGCCGAAGTGCTGGCCGGCATGGGCGCTGCGCCCAGCATCGGCGAGCCGGGCCAGGCCTTGCCAGCAGGCGTTGGCGGCGCCGCTGGTCGGCCCCTGCCGGGTTAGCCGCCACGTCGCCACCACATGCACGCCCCCACCACCACCTTTGCCGCCCGTGTGGCCGTGGCCATCCACGACCAGCGGCTGCAAGCCGCACTGGACCGCGCCAGCGGCGGTTTCGTGGCCAAGCGCGCGGCGCTGGTGGACGCGCTGCCCGAGTTCGAAGCGCTGCGCGAGCGCGCCCGCACGGTGAAGGAACATGTGCTGTCCAACCTGGACAGCTACCTGCTGCGCTACGAGGCCGAGGTGGTGCGCCAGGGCGGCCACGTGCACTGGGCGGCCACCGACGCCGATGCGCGCCAGATCATCCTGGACATCTGCAAAGCGGCA
>JANNMQ010001017.1:0-1940 GCA_031398045.1 Rubrivivax sp. | reverse complement strand
ACCAGGTGCGGGCCAGGCGGCTGGCGGGGCCGTGACGGGTTTCTACGGCCGCCAGCAGGGTCTGCGCGGCCCGCTGCGCACCGTGCCGCCAGGCCCGGTCTGCCCTGCCATAACCTCGCTCTACGGCACTGGAGAGCGTAGATCCCAAGCGGCGCCACAACCAATCGGTGTCGAGCGTGATGGTCAACGTGCGCTTCAGGAAGGGCAGCATGACAAAAAACGCCAGCCCCGAAAACAGCAGCAGCTGCAACTGTGCCAGCACGTGGGCACCGGTGTAGGGCACGTAGTTCACCGCAAAAGGCAACAGCGCGTACAGCGGCTCAGGCCACACCCCCAGCGCGATGCACAGGGCGGCAAACAGCACCATCGCCCAACGCATGGGAGCAGGTGGTTCGCTGGGCCGCAGGCCCGAGTCTTTCTGGAAAAAAACAAACCATGGGAACTTGATGCCGGCGTGCAAAAACACACCCGCCGAGGCGGCGGTAAGCAGCAGCCACACGGTTATCAGGTGCCCATCCACGGCAGCCTGCGTGACCATGGACTTGGAGACAAAACCCGATGTCAGCGGAAATGAACTGATGGCCAACGCGCCAATGGTGCCGCACACCGTGGTCAGCGGCATGGAGTGGAAGAGGCCGCCCAGTTCAGAACATTTGCGCCGACCGGTCATCATCAGCACCGAGCCGGCCGACATCAGCAGCAGGGCCTTGTAGATGATGTGCGTGAAGGCATGCGCTGAAGCGCCGTTCAGTGCCATCTCGGTGCCGATGCCGATGCCTGCAACCATGAAGCCCACCTGGTTGACGATGGAATACGCCAGGATGCGCCGCATATCGTTTTCCAGCAGCGCGTAGACGATGCCGTAGAACACCATGGCCAGGCCCACCCAGATGAGCAGTTCGGTGCCCGGAAAGCCCCGGATCAGCACGTAGACCGCCGTTTTGGTGGTGAAGGCCGAGAGGAAAACGGTGCCGCTCCAGGAAGCCTCGGGGTAGGCGTCGGGCAGCCAGGCCGACAGCGGCGGCGCGCCTGCGTTGACCAGGAAGCCCGCCAGGATCAGCCAATGAGCTACCGAGTCAGCAGCCATGCGGCCGAAGGCGACACTGCCGGTGTCGTTGATGTGGCCGACGACGCCAGCAAACAGCAACATTCCGCCGAGCAGGTGCAGCATCAGGTAGCGCCGTGCAGCGCGGTAGGCGGCAGGGCCGCCGTTGCTCCAAAGCACCAGCGTCGAACCCACGGCCATCAGTTCCCAGTACAGAAACACCGTCACCAGGTCGCCCGCCAGCGCGACGCCGATGGCCGAACCCGCATAGACAAAAGCGGCAGGCACTTCGATGCGGCTGGTCTGCCCCAGCGCAAACAAACCGCCACCTGCGGCCATCAACGCAAAGATGGTGGCAAACAGGCGCGACAGCTTGTCTCCCTGCAACGGTGTCAGCGTGTGGCCCAGAAATTGGGTTTGCCATGCGGGGCCATCCGGCACTTGCCACACCAGCGCCAGCACCGCCAGCGGCAAGGCCACAGTGAAAACCTGGCGCGTCGAACCGCGCAGGGCTGCCAGCAACAGGCCGCCGGCTATCAGTACCAGGCCTGGGTGCAGCACCAGGTCAGTGGTCATGCTCGCCCCGCTCGGTGGGCGCGTAATAGCTGTCAGGGCGCTTCAGCAGCAGCGCCAACAGCTTGGCCACCCCGATCATCGCTGCGCAGGCGGCAAAGCCGAACCAGGCGTAGAAGCCAAACACTCCCTCGATGTCGAAGTGCGGGTGCATGGCCACCAGCAGCTGCGCGGCCACCGTGAGTGCCAGTAGCAGCAGGTAAGCTCGCCACAGACGTTTCTCGTTGGCGGGCTTGTCCAGCCAGTGCGGCGTTTCAACAGCAGGTGAGGTCTTCATGTTCAGGCGCCGCTGCCCAGCATCTGCCGCGCCAGCGTCAAAGGC
>JANNMQ010000976.1:0-1605 GCA_031398045.1 Rubrivivax sp. | reverse complement strand
ACCATCATCTCCACCGCGATGATGGCGTCGTCCACCAGCAGGCCCAGCGCGATGATCAGGCTGCCCAGTGAAATCTTGTGCAGGCCCACGCCCCAGTAGAACATCGTCACAAAAGTGATGGCCAGCACCAGCGGAATGGTTAAGCCCACCACCAGCCCGGGCCAGATGTCGATGCGAAAACCTGGGAAGCCCGCCTTCCGGTGCAGGCCCAGGCTGATGAAGCTGACGGCCAGAACAATCAGCACCGCCTCGAGCAGCACACCGACAAATTCATTCACCGAACGGCTGACGGCCCGCGGCTGGTCCTGCACCTGCACCAGCGTGATGCCCAGCGGCAACTCGGCCTGCAGTTGCGCCGCCGCCTCGCGCAGCCGGTTGCCCAACTCGATGATGTCGCCACCCTTGGCCATCGAAACGCCCAGCGCAATCACCTCCTGGCCCTGGTGGCGCACTTTCACGGCGGGGGGGTCCACGTAGCCGCGCTGGATGTCGGCGATGTCGGACAGTCTGATTTGGCTGCCCACACCGGTGTTGGGGTTCACCGCACGGATGGGCAGGCGGCCCAGGTCTTCGATGGAGTTGAAGGCGCCAGCCACCCGCACTTGCAGGTTCTCGCTGCCGGCGTTCATGACGCCAGCGCCTTCCACCGCGTTTTGCGCGGCCAGCTGCGCGATCACCTGGTTCATGTCCAGGCCCAGTTGCGCCAGCCGCATCTGCGAGATCTCGACAAAGATTTTTTCCGGCTGTGCGCCAAACGTTTCCACCTTGGCCACGTCAGGCACCCGCAGCAGGCGCTGGCGCACGCGCTCGGCAAACACGCGCAGCTCTTCGGGCGTAAATCCGTCGGCCGATAGCGCAAAGATGGAGCCGTAAACGTCGCCGAAGTCGTCGTTGAATACCGGGCCTATGACGCCGGCCGGCAGCGTAGACCGCATGTCCTGCACCACCTTGCGCGCCTGGTACCAGCTGTTGGGCACGTCTTTGGGCGGCGCCGAATCAGCCACCTGCAATATCGTCAGCGACTCTCCAGGTTTGGTGTACGAACGGATCTTGTCGGCATGCGGCACTTGCTGCAGCGCCTTTTCGATCTTGTCGGTGACCTGCTCAGCCACCTCTTGCGCGCTGGCGCCCGGCCAGTAGGCCTGCACCACCATGGCGCGAAAAGTGAACGGCGGGTCTTCGTCCTGCCCCAGCTGGAAGTAGGCGGCCGTGCCCAGCAGCGTCAGCACCACCATCAGGTAGCGCGTCAGCGCCGGGTGTTCAAGTGCCCAGCGGGAAATGTTGAAACGCGAGCCCTCGGTGGGCGTGGAAGTGGTGTTCATCGCGGTGGGAGCTTTGCGCGCTGGCGGCTGGTGGGTGGCAGCGGCGCCACTCAGCGGCTGGCTGAAGAGGCTGCCGGGGCGGGGCCGGAAGCAGGCGCTGTGCCCGCCGTCGCCGTCGCGGGCGCAGGAGCAGGCGCGTCGACTTTGAAAGCCGCTTCATACAACTGCACCTTTTGCCCGGGGCTGAGCGTGTGCACCCCCGCCGTCACCACCACCTGGCCGGCACTCAGGCCCTGCGCCACGATGAGCTGGTTGCCATCGGCACCGGCCACCACCACGGCCT
>JANNMQ010000959.1:0-2534 GCA_031398045.1 Rubrivivax sp. | reverse complement strand
ATGGCCATGGATGTGGTGGACTTTGAGATCAAAGGCGCCGAAATGCAGTTTGTCGAGGTGGAGCTCGACCCCGGTGAAGCCGCGGTGGGCGAGGCGGGCAGCATGTTCTTCATGGACCCCGGCATCACCATGGACACCGTGTTCGGGGACGGCCGCGCGCAAGACGGTGGCCTGTTCGGCAAGCTGCTGGGTGCTGGCAAGCGGCTGGTGACGGGTGAGTCGCTGTTCACCACCGTCTACACCAACCAGGCGCGTGCCAAACAGCGGGTGGCTTTTGGCGCGCCTTACCCCGGCAAGATCTTGCCGATGGACCTGCGCCAACTGGGCGGCACGCTGATCTGCCAGCGTGATGCCTTTTTGTGCGCGGCGCGTGGTGTGTCGCTGGGCATCGCTTTCCAGCGCAAGCTTTCAACCGGCTTTTTTGGTGGTGAAGGCTTCATCATGCAAAAGCTGGAAGGTGACGGTCTGGCTTTTGTGCACGCCGGTGGCACGGTGGTGAAGCGCGACCTGCAGGCCGGCCAGACCTTGATTGTTGACACCGGTTGTGTGGTGGCCTACACGCCCAGCGTGAACTTCGAAATTCAGTATGTAGGCAAGATCAAAACCGCCTTGTTCGGGGGCGAAGGCTTGTTTTTTGCCAAACTCACCGGCCCCGGCACGCTGTGGTTGCAGAGCCTGCCGTTTTCACGCCTGGCCTCGCGTGTTTTTGCAGCCGCACCGCAAGCGGGTGGTGGGCGCACCGAACAGAGCGCGCTGGGCGGGCTGGTAGGCGGTGGCATTCTGGGCGGCATTTTGAGCGGCGACGACGAATGAATCGACGCCCCTTGCTCGGCAGACTGGCCGCTGCGGCTGCGGTGGCCTGCGGCTGGCCTGCAAGGGCTGCGCCGCCGGTGGCCGCCGTTCCCGCTGCTGCACCTGTTGCACCTGCTGCACCACCTGCTGCACCACCTGCCGCTGCCTACCCGCCGCGTCCGATCTTTGTGCTGAACTCGCAGGATGCGGACGTCAGTGTCATCGACCCTGTGGCCTACAAGTCCTTGATGCGCCTGCCCACCGGCAAAGAGCCGCACCACCTGTACCTGGCGCCCGACGAGAAAACGTTGATCGTGGCCAATGCGGGCAGCAATTCGCTGACTTTCCTGAACCCGCAGACGGCCGCCGTGTTGCGCACGGTGACGGGCG
This sequence comes from Rubrivivax sp., assembly GCA_031398045.1. Classification (GTDB taxonomy): domain Bacteria; phylum Pseudomonadota; class Gammaproteobacteria; order Burkholderiales; family Burkholderiaceae_C; genus Rubrivivax. The sequence continues at coordinate 1,352 of JANNMQ010000959.1, read as the reverse complement.
TCGTCGACCCCTACCACCTGCGGTTTTCGCCCGACATGAAGTGGTTCGTGACCGCAGCCAACCGCTTGAACCATGTGGACCTTTATCTGTGGCAGGGTGCCCAAACGCCCGAGCCGCTGAAGCTGGTGAAACGCATCTCGGCGCCCAAGACGCCCAGCCACCTGAACATCGACAGCAAGAGCACGGTGGTTTATGTCAGCCTGCAAGACAGCGACGAATTGATGGCCATTGATCTGGCCACACAGGCTGTGCGCTGGAAAGTCAGTGTGGGCAAGATGCCGGCCGACCTGTACCTGACAGCCGACGACCGCACGCTGCTGGTGGGCCTGACGGGCGACCGTTTTGTTGAGGCCTACGACGTCAGCGGCGCCGCGCCCAAGCTGGTCAAGCGCATCGCCACTGGCAACGGCGCCCACGCCTTCCGCGCCAAAGGCGACCGGCGGCATGTGTTTGTCAGCAACCGGGTGGCCAACACCATCAGCCTGATCGACACGCAGACGCTGGCCGTGGTGGCTGAACTGCCGGGCCCGGGCGGCCCCGACTGCATGGAAATGCTGACCGACGGCCGCACGCTGCTGGTCAGTTCACGTTGGGCACGCAAGCTCAGCTTTATCGACATTGAGGCCCGCAAGGTGGTGCGGCAGCTGGACGTGGGCCGCTCGCCGCACGGGGTGTGGACGCTGGACCATGCACCTCGGCTGTAAGGCGCTGCTGGCCGGGCTGCTGGCAGCCAGCGTGGTGCCTTGGGTTGGCGCCAGCACTTGCCAGCGGCCGGTGTACCTGAGCTTTGATACCGGCCACATGGCCGTGGCGCCGCTGGTGGCCGACGTGCTGAACCGCCATGGCGTGAAAGCCACCTTCTTTCTGGCTGCCGAGCGCACCCAAACTGGCGGCCACAGCCTGGACGACACTTGGGCCCCGTGGTGGCGCGCACGCGCTGCCGAGGGCCATGCGTTTGGCTCGCACACCTGGGACCACCACAGCTGGCAGGCCGATGTGCCGGCACAGGGCACACAGCCTGCGCGGCTGCGCACCAAGCCTTCGATGGGCCCACAGGCGGGCCAGACGCATGAACTGTCGGCGGCTGCGTACTGCGCCGAACTGCAGCGGCCAGCCGACCGCTTCAAGCACATCACCGGCCAACCGATGTCGGCCTTGTTCCGCGCGCCGGGTGGCAAAACCTCACCGGCCCTGCTGGCGGCAGCCCGGTCTTGTGGCTGGTCGCACGTGGGCTGGGCCGACGCGGGATTCCTGGGTGACGAACTGCCCAGCGATCGCTACCCCAACCAGATGCTGCTGGACAAGGCTTTGCGCAACATCCAGGCCGGCGACATCCTGGTGGCGCACCTGGG
>JANNMQ010000954.1:0-1655 GCA_031398045.1 Rubrivivax sp. | reverse complement strand
AAGCTCAACACCTTGCCGCCCAGCGTGGGGCACATCAGCACGCTGGCGTACAGCATGCCGGGCAACACAGTGTCGATGCCAAACGCGGCCTGGCCGTTTGATTTCGCGGCGGTTTCCAGCCGCGCCAGGGGCTGGCCGATCAGCTTGAACTGCGCCGGCTGCTTCAAGCTCACGCTGTCCGGCAAAGGCAGGCGGGCCGCCGCTGCGGCCATGTCGCCCAGCCGTGCCTGCCTGCTGTTCTGTATTTCGTTCTGCAAGTTGTTCTGCGCGCCGGTTTGCGCCCCGTTCTGGCCGGGCTTGCGGTGTGTGATGACGCCCCCGCTGACCGTAATTTCGCCGGCCGGCACGCCCCAGGTCTGCGCCGCAGCCGCCACCAGCATCGCGCGCGCGCCGGCGCCGGCCTCGCGCATCGGCAGCCACAGGTCTTTGATGCTGGACGAGCCGCCGGTCATCATCACGCCCACCTCGCGCATGGTTTTGGCGGTCAGCCAGCCGGCGAGTTTTTTCACCGCGCCGCTGTCGTCGGGGTGAAAGGGCAGGCCGTCCACCAGCGTGGCCAGGTTGTTGTAGATCTTGTCCAGCGGCGGGTGTTCCACGCTGACCTGTGCCCAGTCGGCGTCCAGCTCTTCGGCCAGCACCATCGCAAGCCCCGTGTGCACACCCTGGCCCATTTCACTTTTGGGCACCATCACCACCACCCGGTTGTCGGCGCCTATCTTCAGCCAGCCGCCGAAGGCTGTTTGCCCGGCTGCCGTGGGCAGCGGCGTGCCGGGTTGCTGGCGCTGGCGCACCGGCAATGCGCCCCACCCCACCACCAGCGCACCGGTTGCAGCGCCCAAACCCAGGAAAAAGTGCCGTCGTTTCATCAAGGTCTCCAGCCCGCCCGTTCACTGGCAGCACGCCGGGGCCGCGCAGCATAGCGTGGCCTTTGCAGAGGCGAAGCGAGTGTTATGCAAGCGCCAACCATGCGACTTGCAGGCGCCATGCAGGCGTCATGCCAACCGGTTAACCTTCGCCCCCCAGCCGAAAACCGCACCCTGACCGCATGAACAACCTGGCCACTCGGCTGCAAAGCCTGGGCACCGAACGCCTGCTGGGCATCCGCCGCGGCATCGAAAAAGAAAGCCTGCGCACGCGGCGCAGCGGCAGCCTGGCGCGCACGCCGCATCCGGTGGCTTTGGGCTCGGCGCTGATGCACCCGCACATCACCACCGACTACAGCGAAAGCCAGCTTGAGCTGATCACCGGCGTGCACGCTCATCCGCAGGACTGCATAAACGAGCTGACGCAGATTCACCAGTACACCCTGCGTGCGCTGGAAGCCAGCGAAGAAATGCTGTGGGTGGGCAGCATGCCGTGTGGCCTGCCGCCCGATGAAAACATCCCCATCGGCAGTTTTGGCAGCAGCAATATCGGGCGCGCCAAAAGCGTTTACCGCATGGGGCTGGGCCACCGCTACGGGCGGCGCATGCAAACCATCAGCGGCATTCACTACAACTGGTCGCTGCCGGGGCTGAGCAATGACGAACACTTTGCGCTGATCCGCAATTTTCGCCGCCACGCTTTTGTGCTGCTCACGCTGTTTGGTGCCAGCCCGGCGGTTTGCACGAGTTTTGTCGAAGGGCGCGCGCACCAGCTGCTGCCGATGACGCAGC
>JANNMQ010000928.1:0-5221 GCA_031398045.1 Rubrivivax sp. | reverse complement strand
GCTTTCATCCAGGGCATGGGCTGGTTGACGATGGAAGAACTGGTGTGGCACCCGGCCGATGGCAGTGCCAAGGCGGGTCTGCTGATGACCCACGCACCCAGCACCTACAAGATACCCACCGCCAACGACTGCCCCACGCAGTTTGTCACGCATCTTTTCGAACGCGACAACGGTGCAGACAGCATTCACCGCAGCAAGGCCGTGGGCGAACCGCCGCTGCTGCTGCCTTTCAGCGTGTTTTTCGCCATCCGTGACGCTGTCTCTTCCGTGGGGGGCCACCGCGTGGACCCGCCGCTGCAAGCGCCGGCCACCAGTGAAGCCATCCTGCATGCGGTCACCGCCGTGCAGCGGGTCCTGAATGCCTGAAGCGCTGCGCAGCACCGCGCTGTGCTGGCAAGAGCAAGGCCGGGCGGCGGTGGTGGTGGAGGTGCTGGCGCACCGCGGTTCGGTGCCGCGTGAAACCGGCACGCGCATGCTGGTGGCTGCGGACGAGGTGGTGGGCACCATCGGTGGTGGGCATCTTGAATGGAAAGCCATCTTCGACGCGCGTGCGCTGCTCGGCCTTGGTCTTGCTCCCCCGGCATTCATGGACAGGGGACCCGGCCAGGGTCATCCAGCACCGGTGATTCAGCGCATTGCCCTGGGCCCCAGTTTGGGCCAATGCTGCGGCGGGACTCTGGAACTTGCTTTCACGCTGCTGGCCCAGTTCAACATCGCCAGCTGGCCGACGCCTGCACCGCTGTTCACGCTGCAGCTGTACGGTGCCGGCCATGTCGGCCGCGCCATCGTGCAGCTGCTGGGCAGCATCCATTGCCAGGTGCAGTGGATCGACGAGCGTGAGGCGGAGTTCCCACAAGGCTCCTTACCCCCTCACATCGAACGCCTGTGTGTGGAGCCGGTGCAGTCCGAAGTGGCCACCGCGCCACCCGGTGCCTTCTACCTGGTGCTGACGCACAGCCACGATCTCGACCTGGCCATTGCCCAAGCCGTTCTGGCGCGGGGTGATTTCGGCTTTTTTGGACTCATAGGGTCGAAGACCAAAAGGGCCCGCTTCGAGCACCGTTTGAGGAACCGGGGCTTTGAGGTGTCCCGTATCGAACGCATGACCTGCCCCATCGGGGTGCCCGGCATCGTCGGCAAGGAGCCCGAGGTGATTGCACTGGGCGTGGTGGCGCAACTGCTGCAGGTTTCGTCGCGCCGGGCGGAAAGTTGCAGGCTGCCAGCGGCTGCACCAGGGTGAACGCATAGCGTGCGTGCACGCTTGGCTGTAACAGGCGTTGTAACAGGCGCTGTAACAGGCGCGTGGACGTTGCACCCCAGCTGATCTGGATCAAAGGTTGGCCTTCGGCAGCATCGCCCCTTTGCGCCTGATCAATGCCACCGCCCGAGCGCGCCCAACAATAAGTTCATGGTCCACAAGGAGGTTGATCATGAGCAACACAAAAAGCACCAGAACCCGGAAGATCCTGCTGGGCGTGACGGCCGCTGCCGCTGCGGTTGCGGTGGTCAGTTCTTGCGGCGGTGGTGGAGGCGATGATGCTGCCACGGCGACGCAAGCCACCATCGACACGGCCAGTGTCAACAGCGCCATCACCGACTTTGGTGGCTTGGTGGCCATCTGCCAAGACGGCGTGAGTGGTGGGCTGGTATCGGCGCGCGCGCCCAGCCTGGCAGCAACGATGATGCGCAGCAGCGCCTTGCTGCATGGCCGCACCGTGGTCAGCCAGCAGGGGCGGGCGCATATCCTGGCGCTGACCAGCACGCCGCCGGCCGACCAGTTGGGCAACTGCGGCGGCCGCTGGGGGTACCGCGACTACACACACGTGGCCGGTGTCACCACGGCCAAGCTGTCTTTTGAGAGTTATTGCGAGCTGGACAGTGCCACTGGCGACAAGCAGACTGTCAATGGCGGCATCAGCTTCGTCAACACCGCCACTTCGACGCCAAGCGGCCCCATCACGACCAGGCTGGATGCCAGCACCTCAACGCCGCTGGTCATCGTGACGAAAAATGCCGCGGGTGCCACGGTGAATGCCGAGACCCTCAGTTTCACCAACTTCAAGATGACGGTTGGCGTGCCGGGGGGCACCCCAACAGTGGCCAACCCCAACGTGATGTCGCTGGATGAGATTGCTGTAAAAAACGACACCACGGGCAAGTCCTACCGCGAGACCGGTTTCTCGATCAGGCAGTACGAAAACACCGCTGGGAATACCGAATGGGTTGTCACCGGCCGCGGCTACCGCAGCGCCGGAACCTACTTCGACATTGCGACCACGCAGCCGTTGGTGCAAAGCCCGGACGGCGGTTTGCTCAGCGGCAGGCTCACCTTCAGCGGCGCCAACAACAGCACCGCAGTGGCCACAGTGGTGCCAGGCTCGAAGCCGCAGATGAAGCTGACCGTTAACGGCGTGCCGGTGACCTCGGTACCGGCCTGCACCGCCAACCGGTGATGCGCCGGCCTGGGCCTTCGGAATGGGCGCAGGCATGATCTTTGTGCGCAACATCCTGCGCTCCCCGCTGCGCAGCCTGATGACGGTATTGGGCATCGCAGCGGGCGTGGCGCTGTTCGCCGCTGTCAGCGCCATCACGGCCGATTTGCGGCAGCAGATTGCGGGGGCCATCGAGGCCTATCACTTCGACCTTGTGGTGCATGAACGTCGTGCGCCGTCGCCCTTTTCGTCAAAGATTACGCGCGTGCAGATGCAGGCGCTGGTCAGCGACTACGGTGACGCCGTGGCGCCTATGGTGGTGGGCACGCTGAATGAGAAGTGGAATCCTTATGCGCTGGTGATGGGTGTTGAGCCTGCGTTCGCCGGCCGCATGGCACTCGTGGCCGGCCGCCAGATGGTGGCCAGCGAAGGCGAAGCGATGCTGGGTGAACTGGGTGCGCAGCGCATGGGCGTGCAACCGGGCGCGCGCATCACCTTGGGCGAAAAGCAGTTTCTCGTCGCTGGCGTGTTCAGAACGGGCAGCCGCATGTTCGACGGTGGTGTGATGGTGGGTACGGCGCAGGCGCAACAACTGTTTGCCCCCGACGGCACCGAAGGGCAGTTCACGCTGGCACTGCTGCGCACCGGCGACCGCGCTGCCAGCACGCGTTTGATCGCCGACGTGCAACGCCGACACCCGGCTCTGCGCGCCATTGCAGCCACTGAATTTGCCGGTGCGCTGCGTTTGTTTCGGGTCGTCGACGCCTTTGTCGGCACGATTGCCGTGGTGGCCTTGGTGGGCACGGTCTTGGTGGTCAGCAACACCCTGCTGATGGCGGTGTCGGAACGCACTCGCGAGATCGGCATCCTGATGGCCGTGGGCTGGACGCCGGGGCTGGTGCTGCGCATGCTGTTGGCCGAGAGCGTCGTGTTGTGCTTGGCGGGTGCGGCGCTGGGCAACGCCTTTGGCTTGGTGCTGCTGCATGCCGTCAACGGCATGGAGTCGGTGGGTTTTGGCTGGATCCCGGTGCACCTGGCGCCGCTGCTGGTGGCGACTTCTTTTGCGCTCACGCTCGCCGTGGCGGTGCTGGCGCTGGCTTGGCCCGCGGGGGTGCTGTGGCGCTTGCAACCGCTGGCTGCCCTGCGCCATGAATGAAACGGCTGCCGTGTTGCCCCTGTTGCACGTGGCCGGCCTGTGCCGCCACTACGACCGCGGCGCGGTGCAGGCCTTGCGTGACGTGAGTTTCAGCGCCGGTGCGGGCCAGACGGTGGCGCTCACCGGGCCTTCGGGCTGCGGCAAAAGTACGTTGCTGTCGCTGATCGGCCTGCTCGACAGGCCTGACAGCGGCCGCATCGTGTTTCAAGGGCAAGACCTGGCGGTGGTGCGCAGTGTGCATGCTTTTCGCGCCAGCCGCGTCGGCTTCGTCTTTCAGTTCCACCACATGGTGCCGTCGATGACGCTGCAAGAAAACGTCGAAGCGCCGATGATCGCGCTGGGGGTGCCGCGAGCCGACCGCAAGGCGCGCGCTGCGGCGCTGCTGCAGTCAATGGGCCTGGGTGCACGCGCACAATTCCTGCCCAGCCATGTTTCGGGCGGTGAGCGTCAACGCGCCGCGGTGGCGCGTGCGCTGGTCAACAGCCCGCCGCTCGTGCTGGCCGACGAGCCCACTGGCAACCTGGACAGCGCCAATGGCCAGCGCGTGATTGAGTTGCTGCTTGCCCATGCCCGTGAGCAGCAAGCGCTGGTGCTGATGGCCACGCACAACCCCGAAATTGCAGCGGCGATGGACCAGCGCATAGAGTTGCGCGACGGCCGTCGCGTTTGACGGTGCGTCTGACGGCGCGTCTGACGGCGAGTTTGACGGCACGTCTGGCGGCGCGCTTGACCACGCCATCGGCAGTACCCGCGGTGTCAGCGGCCGGTGGCCGCCCGCAGCTGGCGCGCGCGTTCGGCCGCTGCGTCGGCCTGTGCCGCATCCCCGCGTGCACGGTAGAGCAGCGCCAGCTCGTCCAGCACAAAGGGGTCTGCAGCGCCCAGGGCTTCTGAATCGTGCAGCAGTTGATGCTGCAGCACCAGCGCTTCGTCTGCGCGGCCCTGAAAGCGCAAGCTGCGCGCCACCATATAGCCCGCCACCAGCGTGTTCTGGGCATGGCCGGACTTGCGGCGCAGGTCCAGCGCCTGCTGGTACTGCGCCAACGCTTCGGCGTGGCGACCCTGCTGTTCCAACGAGAGGCCCAGGTTGTTGCGCACCGAAGCTTCCCAGCGCCGGGCCGCCGGTTGTTCGGAGCCCAGCACCACCGCCAGCGCTTGTTCAGCCCAGTGCTGCTGCTGGGCGGGTGCGGTGTCGATGAAGGCAAACATGTGGATGGCGTCGATGGCCAGGTCGTCCAGCGCTGCTTCGCGCGCCAGGGCCAGTGCCTGCTGCCACGACTGGCGGGCCTCGGCCTTGGCAGCTTCGTCCACCGCTTCGGGTGGGTGGCGGCCTGAAGCGTGCGCGCGGCCCCATTCCAGTGCGTGGCGCACGCGGGCTTCAGCGCTGGCGCTGGCCAGTTGCGGCTGCAAGCTGGCCAGCAGCTGGCGCGCGCTGGCGAAGTCGCGCCGCAGGCCGAAGCTGCGCGCAATCTGGGTCTGCAGGACCAGTGCATCGTCGGCACTGGCGCCAGCCAGCGCGGCCTTGAAGCGCTGTTCGCTCAGTGCCGGGTTGCCGAAGTCCCACAGCACTGAAAGGTCCACGGTCGACCGCATCGCGGTAGCTCCTTGCTGGGCTGTTGCACGCGGTTCCTGCGTC
>JANNMQ010000922.1:0-6075 GCA_031398045.1 Rubrivivax sp. | reverse complement strand
GACACCTCGGTGCAGTACAGCGGCGCGGAGAAGGCGATCCACGAAGTCGAGATCTACATCGGCATCCTCATCGGTGCAGTCACTTTCTCGGGCTCGGTCATCGCCTTCGGCAAGCTGTCGGGCAAGATCGGCGGCAAGCCGCTGCTGCTGCCGGGGCGACACTTCATGAACCTGGCAGGGTTGCTGGTCGTCATCTGGTTTGGCCGCGTGTTCCTGCAGGCGCACGACATCAACGCCGGCATGCTGCCGCTGTTGGTGATGACGGTGGTGGCGCTGGCCTTCGGCGTGCACATGGTGATGGCCATCGGTGGCGCCGACATGCCGGTGGTGGTGAGCATGCTCAACAGCTACTCGGGCTGGGCCGCGGCGGCCACCGGCTTCATGCTCAGCAACGACCTGCTCATCGTCATCGGTGCGCTGGTGGGCAGCTCGGGCGCCATCCTCAGCTACATCATGTGCCGGGCGATGAACCGCAACTTCATCAGCGTCATCGCGGGCGGCTTTGGTGGCGGCGCGCCGGCACCGGCGGGCGCCGGAGGTGCGGCGCAACCGGCCGGCGAAGTGGTGCCAGTGAACGCGCTTGAGACCGCCGAGCTGCTGAAGGAATCGAAGAGTGTGGTCATCGTGCCGGGCTACGGCATGGCGGTGGCACAGGCGCAGCACACAGTGTTCGAGATCACCAAACTGCTGCGCGCCCAGGGCGTCAACGTGCGCTTCGGCATCCACCCCGTGGCCGGCCGCATGCCCGGCCACATGAACGTGCTGCTGGCCGAGGCCAAGGTGCCGTACGACATCGTGCTGGAGATGGACGAGATCAACGAAGACTTCCCGACCACCGACGTCACCATGGTCATCGGCGCCAACGACATTGTCAACCCGGCCGCGCAGGACGACCCCACCAGCCCCATCGCCGGCATGCCGGTGCTGGAGGTGTGGAAGTCACGCACCAGCATCGTGATGAAACGAAGCATGGCCAGCGGCTACGCGGGCGTGGACAACCCGTTGTTCTACAAAGAGAACAACCGCATGTTGTTTGGCGACGCGAAGAAGATGCTGGACGAGGTGCTGACGGCGTTGCGGGCTTGAGGGCTGCGGCGTGCTGAAGAAGCCGGCCTGGGGCCGGCTTTTTTTATGGGTGGGCTGCCTGGGCAGCGCTTCAAACGGATCGACCAGGGCGCAAGCCCTTCGCCTTCGGGTCACGCTTGGGTAACGGCGGCACACCTAGGATCTGATGGCGTTGCATGGTGCAGCGTACAAGACCGCCAACGCCACCACAGGGCGGTCATCACCCTTTGGAGGAAAGCATGTTTGAACTGAAATCAATACCTCGATCAATCGGAACGGTCCTGCTGGCTGGTGGTTTGCTGGTCCAGGCCGCCCAAGCCGTCCCGGTGGCAGGGCAAGGCAACTGGGAAAGCACGCTGCAAGCCCGGGATCTGGACGGCAATCTGTCCAACGGCGCAGAGGCCTATTACGACACACAGTTGGGCATCACGTGGTTGGCCGATGCCTTTCAAGCGCGGACATCGCTCTACCAAGCCCGTCCCGTCTACGCGCCTGGTGACTCCCTGATCTGGCCGCATGCGCTGGAATGGGCATCAAACCTGGTGCTGTTTGGCATCAGTGACTGGCGGCTGCCCAAAAACTTTGACGCCGGCGCCCCGGGCTGCACACCGCCAGGTGACGATCAGTGCGGCTTTAATGTGAACCCCCTGTCTTCTGAACTGGCGCACATGTTCCACGCCACCTTGGGCAACATCTCGTACCTGACACCGCAAGGCACCGTGGCCAACAACAACGGGCTCACGAACACCGGCCCTTTCAGCAACCTGTATGCGGGCTACTACTGGTCAGAGACGGACATCGATGTTTTCCACGCGTGGAACTTCGATTTCGGCTTTGGATCGCAGTTGCCGACCGTGAAGCAAAGCCAAGGCTCGGCCGTCTGGGCGGTGTTGGACGGCGACAGGGGCAGACCCCTGAACGTTGGGCCAGCGGTGGTTTCTGAACCTGGCGCACTGGGCCTGGCCGGTTTGGCCTTGCTGGCGCTTTTCAGTCGGCGGCGGGCTGGCGGTGCTGCGCCCAAGCGCGCTGTATAGCCACATTCACCTTGTTGCGTCGCATGAAGCCTTCTTGAAAGGGCGGCGGCACCTGTTCGCGGCAGGCCTTTTCAACCCAAACGAAGGCGCACTGCAGCGCTTGTGCCGCCTCAGCAACCTGGCCCGCAGCGTGGAAAGCACGGTAGACCGTGAACTGCGCTTCGGGCCAGTAGGTGCAGGCCGGAAGGTGGTCTGCCAGCATGGGCTGCAACTCCCTGGCCATTGCAAGCGCCGATTCATCCACTGGCGGGCTTGTGGTGGCTTGCGTACACGCAGCCGCCATCATGCCCTTAGGGTTGGCGGCGGCTGCGCCCAGCTCAATCAGCGCGTCCAACTGCAGCAGTCGCGCAGCCAGCGCGCAGGCCTGGCGGGACTGCGTGGTGAACGCCATCTGCAGTTCACGGCCACGCGCCAGCCGCTGCGCGGCCGGCAATGTGCGCGCACGCGAAACGCTTTCCTGGGCGGCAACCGTGGGGTCGATGGGTTCGGCCGAAACAACCGACGGTTCGTCAGCGACCGATACCTCACAAAGTCTCGAGAGCTCGCGGCGCAACGTGGTACGCCTGGCACGGTGTGAGGGGCTCAACGGCTGAGGTGTGGCTTGCAGCAAGGCCAGCGCGCGCGCCGGCTGGCCCAGATGGGTCCAGGCCAGTATCAGGTGATTGTCGGCAAGCACCGCGTGGCCCGCTGCCTGCAGCGCCACAAAGTCTTTGTGGCATTCGGTCAGGTCTTCCAGCCCTTGCCTGAAGCGCCCCAGGCCGCAGGCAAAAAGCCCGCGCTGGGCCCGCGCAGGCAGTGCCGTCAAGCCGCCTTGGGCGCCAAGCGCCACAAAAGCGGCCCAGGCAGCTTCGCAACTTTCATAGGCTTGCTGTGTACGACCCAGCACATTCAACATCATGGCGGCGTTGTTCTGCTGCACGGCTTGTTCCATCCGCGCCTCGGGCCGGTCGGCCAGGGTGATGCTGTTCAGCGTAGCCTGCAGCGCCTCGTTCGTGCAGCCCAGGTAGCTCAGGGCATTGGCACGAAGGGTCAGACGCGTCAGGTTGACGCGCCAGTCAGCGGGGTCCAGCGGCAGGGCTTGTTCATCGGCCAAAAAGGCCTGCGCTTCGTCGGGCTGTCCCAGCATAGCCGCACATTGCGCAGCCAACACGGCCACCTGCGCACGCCAGCGCGGCTGCCCCAGGCGCACGGCTGCGGCATGCGTTTGCCTGGACAGCGCCAAGCACTCGGCGGTGCGGCCGGCGTACACCAGTCCCACGCACTGCGCCAGACGCAACTGGGTCAGCTGCGCAGGCGTTTCGGCGCGTGCCAGTTCGGTTTCACACAGCGCCAGGCCGCGAGGCCCCTGGCCGGCCGTGATCCAGGCCATTGCCGCGTCGGCTGTTGCGGCCAGGGCGCGATCGGTTTGCCCGGCCTGAGCCCAGCGTTCACTGGCAGCGCTCAGGTGCTCGGCTTCTTCCTGCCGCCTGGACAGGCGCCCTGCAGCCGCGGCGGCGGCTTCATGGCAGGCTGCTGCCTGAGCGGGCTGACCGCCCGCGGCCCAGTGCACGGCCAGCTTTGCAGGGGCAGCGCCGCCCGGCGCCAGGTAAGCGGCCACCGCTTGATGCAGAAACTGGCTCAGCGGCTCGGCCAGGCTCTGACGTGCCGCTTCCAGCACCAGGTCGTGCACACGTCCGCCAGGTGACATCAAAGCGGCATCAACCAAAGCAGCCCAGGACAGCGACAAAGCGTCTACCGACTGGCACAACACAGCAGCAGCCAGTTCAGGGTTGAAGCTTTCACCGGCCACGGCTGCCAGCTGCAGCACGCGCAAAGCCTCTGGCGGCAGCAGCCCCAGCCGTTGCCGAACCAGCTGCACCGCCCGCGGCGGCATCGGCAGACAGCCCGGTGGCGCGCCCAGGCCACCTTGCCTGCCGCGCAACAGCAGCAGCGCGCGCAAGGTTTCAAGCAGCAGCAGCGGCTGCCCGCCGGTGTGGCGAACCAGCAAAGCCGCCCAGGCGGGTCCGTCTTGGAGGTGCAGACCGGTGCTGAGCAGCAGCGTTTGCACCCCCGCTTGACTCAAGGGCAGCAGCTCGATCTGCACCAACGGCTGGCCGGCCCGGTTCAGCCAGTCTTGCAGCACGGACGGCATCTCCTGTTTTCGGCTTGCCAGCAGGCAGCGGCGCTGGGGCAACACGGCGGGCAGCAACTCCAGGCTGGCAGCGTCAGCGTGGTGCAAGTCGTCCAGCACCACTGCAGGCAACCACGAAGCCCACAGTTGCAGCGCCTGCGAAAGACGCAGGGGCTGCAGCGGCCCTTCTGCAACTGCACCCAGGCGGGGGTCCAGTCGTGCCAGTTCGGAACGGGCCCATTGAAACCCGCTTTGCGCACCGGATGCGGCTTGCGCGGTGGCATCAAGTTTTTCTGCACGGGGGTCAACAGCAGGCACAGGCCCATCGCCAGTCAGCCAGGCGGGTTGGCTGCGCACCCAGCGCGCCAACAGTGCGTAGGGCACAGCCGCATCTCCCGGGTAGGCGCGCAAAAGCGCCGGCGCACCCATGTGCTGCGCAAAGTCTTCGAGCAGCCGCGACTTGCCCATGCCCGCATCACCCGTGATGACGACGGCCGCACCGGCCGCCCAGGCTTGTTGCAGTTGCGCCCATTCGGCTTCGCGCTGCACCAGGCAAGGCGGGCGCAGCAAGGCAGCCCAGTGAGCGGGGGCTGGCGCGTGCGCAGGCGAGCTCAAGCTTGCACTTTCAATCAGGCGTGCCAGGTCTTGGGTCTGCTTATCGGGCGGGCTTGCACTTTCCTGAAGCAGGCACTGCGCCAGCTCCGCATACACACGCAGCGCGGCGTTGCGGTCGGCCATGCTGAAGTGCAATTGCATCAACCAACGGGCTGCTGCTTCGTCCAACGGGCTGTTGGCAACCAAACGCGACACGCAGGGCAAAGCGGCATCCAGCCGAAGTTGCGCCTGCAGTTATTTCGCCAGATCGGTCACAGCCACCTGCCGCCGTTGGTGCAGGCCTCGCCGGGCCCGACGCAGCCAGGCCTGAGCCGCATGGGCATCATCGAACACCAGCGGACCCAGCAGCTCACCCTGGACGGCCTGTGTGTCGGCATGCAGCTGCGATTCGATATCTGCGAGGTCATGACTCACGCCGGGCCGCAACGCCAGCAATGAGCCCTGCAGCACCAGCAAACTTTGGTTGAAGCTGGTCTGCAAACGCATCACCCGCTGCCGCAGGTTTCCACGTGCACCAGCAGGCGTGGTGCTGGGCCACAGCAGTGCGGCCAACTGGTCGCGTGGCGATGCGCCTTCAAGCGCCAGCATTGCCAGCATCAGCCCGTCTTTGGGCGCCAGCGCCTGCAACGGCCCACCGTCCAAAGCAGCCAGGGGCTGACCCATCAAACGAAGGGCCACGCGTGAGCCCGGCCCCAGGGCCGGAGCCGGGGTTTGGTCCTGGTTGTTCATGGCGCCAGGACTGTGCCTCACGGTGCCCATCGAATACCTCGCTGGGTCTGTCGGTTCATTCAACCCAGCCCGCCACCAGCGCCGCCACGTCCCACACCGGCACCACGTCCACCCCCGGCGCCAGCGGGTAGCGGTAGCGCACAGGGGCCACCACCCAGGCGGTGGTCAATTGCAAATCTTGTAGCGCTTGCCAGAAGCCTTTCAGCGGTTTGGGCGCCGATGAGAACTTGATTTCGATGCCCAGCTTGCGACCGCGGTGTTCAACCACCAGGTCCAGTTCGGTGCCGGCGGCGGTGCGGTAAAAGCCCAGTTGCGCATCAGCAGGGAGTGCAGCCGCCACCTGTTCGATAACAAAACCTTCCCACGACGCGCCGGCCACCGGGTGACCTTGCAGGTCGACCACCGATGCCAGCCCCAGCAGCGTGTGCAGCAGCCCGCTGTCGCGCATGTAAATCTTGGGCGACTTCACCAGGCGTTTGCCCACATTCACCCCATGCGGCGGCAGGCGACGCAGCATCAGCG
>JANNMQ010000895.1:0-3691 GCA_031398045.1 Rubrivivax sp. | reverse complement strand
CCCGACAGGCTGCCGCGCGCTGCAATCTGCCGCGCGTCATCGGCACTGAAGGCACCCCCCAGCGTCAGCAACTGGGTGCCGATGACGGCGGCGGCAAAAGCGAACAGCCATACGGTGAGCTTGCCGCCCACCAGGTTGCGTGAAAACTCGATCACGGCCGAGCGCAGGCAAAAGCGCGAGCGCTGCGCCAGAAAGCCAAAGGCCACGCCGATGGCCAGCCCTGCCACGGCCAAGGCCTTGTCTTCGCCGACGGTTTCAACCAGGGTTTCGATGACCGCGAGGCCCATGCTCTTTGGCTCCATGCTGTTGGCGGGCTCGGTGAACGTCAGACAAGCCAGGACCACACAATATTCGTGTATGCGAATATTGTGCTTGATGCGGATCATTCATTCATCAGGGCCTGCCCTGATCAGCGCGCTGACAATCGGGCGCCACAACAACCGGGGAGTACAGCGCGTGAAGCCTTACGACATCGAAGTGCAGCGCCTGAAGTCGATGCGGCACGACAAGGGTGTCATCGAGATCCACTGCGACGCACAGGTGATGGCACGCAGCCTGCGTGACGACCAGCCGCCCGCCAGCTGCCTGAGCCTGCCTGTGGAACATGCGCGCACCTTGCTGATCCTGCTGAAGCAGCAACTGGCCGAGCTGGACAAGCTGCAACCGCGCAGCCGGCGGTCCGGGCGGGCCTGAAACGATGGTGTGGCCCGTCTGCGCTGGGAAGGGTGTAGTCTGGGCATCCCCGTACCTGTCAGGAGCAGACACATGGTCATCTGTCCCGTTGCCATCGCCGTGGGCTGCAAGAAGTGCCCCGCCGTGTCGGTGTGCCCTGTGAAGGCGTCGCTTGGCGACTACAAGGCCGAACCACCGCCTGCAGTCACCAAGTCTGCGGCGCCCAAGAAAAAGTAGCCGCCTAAACTCCCGGCATGCGTGCCGCGCCACCCTGCCTCTGCGTGCCGTCAAGCACCGCGTGAATGAATGCCAAACGCCCCGCTTCCAACATTGGGACTAAACGAGGATCGCCGCCGCACACCACCTGGCCTAGACGGCTTGTAACGGGAGGTCACGGAATGGCCCAAAGAGGGAGCTGATCTTGCTGATGTCTTACCGGTTGCGCAGATTCGGTTTGGCGATATTGGTGCTGACTTTGGCTGCCTGCGGCGGCGGCGGCGGGGGCGGGGGCGGCGGTGTGGCTGATGAAGGCCCACGCCCGCCTCAATCCACCGTGGTGCGCGACGACAATCCCACTGCGGCGCGTCTTGCAGTTGGGCCTGCAGACTTTTTCTCAACCGCCGTCAGCTCGCGGTGGGTGTTTGACCGGTTGGACGATGCTGGTCAGCGTTTGGGTGCCACAACGCTCGAGACCACGCCGTTTGGCACCCAGCTGCGCGCGGTCGAGACCGACGACGGCGTGGCATCCGAAACGACAACCTTCAGGCTGGAGCCTGATGGTTGGGTGCTGCCAGATCTCAGCGACACAGGGCTGCCGGCCGGGGCGGTTGCGATCATCGGCGAACTGACCCAATATCCCGCGCCGTTCCACGCCATCGGCTCCACCCGGGTTCAGTTCCGCAGCGGCAACTACGGCGCCGACGTCGACAGCGATGGCGTCAACGAAAGCTTTGAGTTCGAGTTTCGGCAGACCATGGTTGGATACGAGAGTGTGGCCGGGCCCAACGGGCCGATCGAAGCGCTGCATGTCCGCGACGAGCTGCTGATCACGGTGATCCCGTCCAAGCGTGGCAGCGCGAACTTGCGTGCCAGTGTTGTTTCGGACCACTGGTTGGCTAAAGGCGTTGGCCCCGTGCGCGAGCGTGTGCGCTCGATGGGCTCGGAAGGCCGCGACGTGTTTGCGCCCTACACCCTGGTCTTGACGTCGGTGCGAATGGGTGGGGTGAACCCGCTGGACCGCAATGCGATCAGCGATGTCCAGACGCTGGACATCGTCAACCGCGACCTGATCTTCGATGCTCCCAGGGGCCGTTACTTCGCCAGTGTGCCCGGCAGTGTCGTGGGGCAGGGCAACCGCATAGCGATCATTGACGCTGTCAGCGGGGCAGTCAGCTACTCGGCAGTGGTGGGCTCCGAGCCTGGGGTGATGGCCCTGGCCGCCGATGGAGCCTCCCTCTACGTGGCGCTGGACGGCAGCAGTGAGCTGCTGCGACTCAGCTTGCCCGGTTTTACCCCTGTTGGTCGCATGCGGCTGCCCATGGACTCGACCTTCGGACCCTATGTCACCGAGTCGCTGGCTGCGTCCCCGGTGGACCCTGCCGTGGTGGCACTGTCGCTGGCCTACACTGGCCTAAGCCCACGCCATGCCGGGGTGCTGTTGGTACGTGGCCTGGTGGGTATGCCGCAGCGCACCCAGGGGCACACCGGGTCTAACGGCATCGTGTTTGGCAGGGACGGTCAGTCGCTGTACGGCTTCAACAACGAGACCACCGAGTTCGGCCTGCGCCGCATCGAGGTGCTGGCCGACGGCCTTGCAGAGCGGCAGGTGCTGAGCAATGCCATCGGACAGTTTTACCTTCAATCCATCGATCGCACGGCCAATGGCCTGGTGGTGGGTAACCGCCTCTATGCCGAGGGCACCTTGGCGCCTCTGGGACTGATCAACGGCGCGGTCGAGTGTCGGACCCTGCCTACGCAGGCCCTGGCCTGTGTGACCAGCAGTTTCGACACGGCCTTCGGTTTGCTGGTTGCCGATGCTGGCAATGCCACGGTGCGGGTCAATCTCAGTGCGCCCAGCGACACACAGATATCGCGCAGGATCCTGGTGGCCGGACCCATCGGACGATTGGCGGTGCGCGACCGCATCGACCATCCAGCGCGGCGCGAGGCCGCGCGAATCCTGCTGTTGCGGCACGTGGCGCTGCAGTAGGCTTGCCAACAGCGCCCCGACCGCTGGCGCGTCGCGGGCGGCGCTGTCGAAGCACCCACCAAGAGCGAGTTCGTTCGCTGTCTCGCGCAACTGCGCCTGGCCACGCAGCATCGCCACGCAGCATCGCCACTGAGCGTTCGGCCGCGCGGAGCTGCATCGTTTAGACCGGTACATGCCAGCGGCCGCGGGCTGTAAAGCGGCAAACACAGGGCAGAGCCCCCAGCATGGTGTGAAAAGTGGGCCGCAGGCGCAGGCGCGCGCCCACGCTGCAGGATCCACCGAGGGCGCCGGCGTGCGCCGCCGGCGTGCAAAACGGCGCAAGCCGAAGCGCCGCTTGTGCCAGGCGTCACGGCGCGGGCAGCCAAACAGGGCCAGGCCCACAACACGTGCACAAGCGGGCCTGATGCTTGCAAACGAAGCGTGGCATCGGCGCCGCAGACATCAGCTCGGTGCCCCCCCTCGACGCGCCCTGAAAGACCTCCATGAACAAGACCGCTGCCCACACCCGCAAGCCCGCCTTCACCGCCGTGCCATGGGCCCGCTGCGCCAGCCAGATCGTTGCCGCTGCAGCGCTGGCCATGGCCAGCACCGCAGCCAGCGCCGCCACCGTCACGTTCACCGGCGACACCACCGCTGGGCCGACCTGGAACCGCACCGTGAGCGGTCTGCCGCCCACCAGCCTGTCGGGCGTGGGCACTGCGGTGCACTTCGCCATCACCGCCTTCCAGGTCTCCGTCAGCGGCAACTACAACCTGCTCAATTCATCGCAGTACGACTCGTACCTGCATCTGTACACCACCGGCGGATCTG
>JANNMQ010000888.1:0-1970 GCA_031398045.1 Rubrivivax sp. | reverse complement strand
CGTCGCCCAAGGGTTTGAGCTGGACGCCAAATGCCGGCCAGAGAAAGCCGATGGCGACGCCAACGAACAAGGCCAGCAGCACTTGGCCAAACAGGGAACGCAAAAAGGATGGCATGGGGACCTCCGGGGTTGAACAGGCTTTATTGACTACAAGCTTGTATACAAACAATGTAGTCAAACAAATGTTCGGTGACCATCGGGTCTACCCTGGGTATTGCACGCGTTCGGGTCAAAACTGAACGCCGCTGGCAATGCGCACCGAGCGGGCCGAAAGAACCCGCGATGACGGGCGGCCAGGCGCCGTTTGGTCTGGGCTGCGCCCTCGGGCCATCAACGCGTGCCCGCGAGCACCTGCAGGTGGCGTTGCCGCCACCCTCGGAGAGCGCATGGACCAGAGTGAGCCAGTGGCTTGACCCATGAGGAACGCACGGTCAGTGCGCGTCAGCCGACTTGGCTGCTTCGACCGCATCACGCGAATCGCCGCTGGCACCATTGAAGAAGAGGTTGAGTGCAACCGCTGCCAGCGATGCCAGCAAGATGCCGGACTCGATCAGCGGATGGATGCTGTGCGACATCCACTGCAGGTAGCGCGGCGCAATCAGCGGAATCATGCCGATGCCGATGGAGACCGCCACGATGAACAGGTTGTTGCGGTTGCCCTTGTAGTCCACTGACGCCAGGATGCGAATGCCGGTGGCCGCAACCATGCCGAACATCACCAGCCCGGCACCGCCCAGCACGAAGGTGGGCAGCGATTCCACCAGCGCTGCCATCTTCGGCAGCAGCCCCAGCAAAACCATGATCACACCGGCGGCCACGCACACGTAGCGGCTCTTCACCCCGGTGACGCCCACCAGACCTACGTTTTGCGAGAAGCTGGTGTAGGGGAAGGTGTTGAAGATGCCGCCAATCAGCGTGCCCAGGCCATCGACCCGCAAACCGGCCGAGAGCTGCTTCTGGTCGATCTTCTTGCCCGTGAGGTCGGACAGCGCCAGGAACATGCCGGTCGATTCGATCATCACCACAATCATCACGAGCGTCATCGTCAGGATCAGGATCGGATCGAACACAGGTGTTGCAATTTCGAAAGGCAACACAAAGTCAACCCAAGGCGCCTTGCCCACCTTGTCGAAGTTCATGTAGCCCAGAACCGTGGCAATGACCGCAGCGATGACGATGCCCAGCAGCACCGAGATGTTGGCAATGAAGCCGCGGGCAAACTTGGCGATGAGCAGGATGGATACCAGCGACACGGCGGCAATGGCGATGTGAGGCAGTTGCGCATACTTCGGGTTGGGCACGGTGCCCACCAAAGCCAGGCCCGCAGGCACCGCAGGAACGGCAGACGGCGCACTGGCCGCTGCGCCAGGCGCCACCACAGCCCCGGCCATGCTTTTCACAGTAGCCAGCCACTGTGCATGCTCGGGGTTGACGATCTGAGGCGCAGTCGGCCCCACCGGGACACCGAAGATCCAGTTGATGCCCACACGCATCAGGCTGATGCCAATGACGGCGATGATCGTGCCGGTGACCACCGGCGGAAAGTACCGCAGCATTCGGCTCATCACCGGCGCCAGCAGGATGGAGATCAAGCCGGCGCCGATGATGGCGCCGAAGATAAGGCCGGCACCTTCCACACCCGGTACCGCGTTGGCCATCGAGACCATCGGCGCCACCGCTGCGAACGTGACGCCCATCATCACCGGCAGTTGGATGCCAAACCAGCGCGTCATGCCAAACGACTGGATCAGGGTCACGATGCCACAGCAGAACAGGTCAGCCTGGATCAGCATCGTGACCTGCTCCGGGCTGAGCTTAAGGGCGCGCCCGATGATCAGCGGCACGGCCACGGCACCGGCATACATGACCAGCACATGTTGCAAGCCCAGCGTCGTCAAGCGACCCGTGGGCAGTCTCTCGTCCACGGGGTGGACAGTCGTCATCGTCGTCATCGTTGTCTCCTCACTCAA
>JANNMQ010000799.1:0-9465 GCA_031398045.1 Rubrivivax sp. | reverse complement strand
CCGCGGTCCTGGATGTCCAGGCGCAGTGAGGCAAACAGCTCGGGCGTGGTGAAGCGGCGCAGGTCTTCCAGATCGGCCGTGTCGTTGGCCGCTTGCAGGCGGATGAAGATCATCTTGGCGGTGCGGGTGAAGGTTTCGCTGTCGAAGGCGGCCGGTACAAAGGCCTTGGCGACGGCGGGAACGGCGGGCGCTACGGGTTCTGCCATGCCCGTTGGGGCGGCAGCGCCTTCCACCGTTGCAGCCGCTGGTGCCAAGGCTACGGGTGCCAGGGCAGCGGGCGCCAACGCACTGTCGTTACGGCCAGCCGTTGCCTGCCCGTTCAGGTCTTCACCCAGCTTGCTGCGTTCGGTGTTTTGTGGCCAGGCCACCTGGGTGTTGCTCTTCGCGGCTGTGGTGCCCGCGCCTGCCAAAGCCGGCATGCCCTTGTTGGCGCCAAAACGGCGCATCAGGAAACGCACCAGGAACACCGCGGCCACAGCCAACAGCGCCATCATCAGGAAGTTGCCAAAGGCTTCACCCATGCCCAGGTGGCTCATCAGAGCAGCGATGCCCAGGCCGGCGGCCAGCCCTGCCAACGGGCCCATCCAGCTGCGTTTGGCTGCTGCAGCAGCAGGTGCGGCAGCAGCAGCACCTGCAGCGGCGGGTGCGCCAGCGGTGTTGGTGGGCGCCGTGCTGGGCTGCGCCGGTTTGGCCGGCACTGCGTCGGGGGCCGTGCGCGCGGGCATGTTGCGCGACATGCCGGCAGACTTGCCACCACCCAGCCGCTTGGCCTCAGACACCGTGGGCACAGCAGTGGCCAGCACAGCGATGGCCAAAGCACCAATCAGCCAATTCTTCATGTTCATTGTTTCTCAGCTCTGTACGAGGCGTGGCCAATGCGACCACAAACCGTAGTTTGAGGCCAGCCGCTGGGTAAACCAATCAGGGACTGCCTAGGCCCTGCTGCCTGTGGGTGCAACTGTGCACGGAAGGCATCATCGCAGCGCGGGGTCGGAGGTGCCGAACCTGTGCCGGGTGTCGGCAATCCACAGCGCAGACGGGGTGCAAAGAGATGGTGGAAGTTTTGTGGTGGGGCCTTGTGGTGGCCTTGATAGCCGCGGGTTTGGCGGGCACGGTGCTGCCAGCGCTGCCGGGTACCGTGCTGATTTTGGGCGGCATCGTGCTTGGTGCCTGGATAGACGGTTTTGCGCGTGTAGGCACCACCCCACTCGTGCTGGTGGTGGTGCTGGCCGTGCTGTCCTGGGTGCTGGAATACGTGGCCAGCCTGCTGGGCGCGCGCCGGGCGGGTGCCAGCCGCTGGGCGCTGCTGGGGGCCGCGCTCGGCACCTTGGCGGGCTTGTTGATGGGCCTGGTGGGGGTGCTGTTCATGCCGCTGGTGGGCGCGGCCCTGGGCGAACTGTGGGCGCAGAAACAATTGGGGCGCCAGGCCGCTGCGGACGCCGCGCCCGGCCAGCCGCCGCACGGCCGAACGATGAAGCAAGACCTCAGCAAAGCCTTGCACGTGGGTGTGGCGGCTTGGTTGGGCATGTTGGCTGGTTTGTTGGCCAAGGTGGTGCTGGGCTGCATGATGGTGGGCGTGTTTGTGGTGGCGTTGGCGTTTTAGGGCTGCGCGGACAGCCATCAGCCCGTCGGGATGGGGTTGCAGCCGCCAAAATGGCGGCGATGACGATCGCCTGGCGTTGTGGGTCCGTACCGAAGCCGCTGGTGCCCGATTCGGGTGACCTTGCGTCCGCTGTGCCTGTCGCGCTTGTCGCGTTTGTTGCGCCCTGTGCGTCGTTAGCCTCATCGGTAGCCTCCGTCGCGTTCGCCGTGCTGGTTGCCATGTTGGCTGTGCCCACTGTGGTGCACGCCCAGGCCAGAACCGGCTACGACTACGCCTTCGAACGCGAGCTGTTCAAAACACGCTTCGATCAGGAAGTGAAATTTCGCGCCGCGGCCATCCATGTGGCCTGGGGTGCCGAAGCGCTTTGCCAGGCCACCACGCAGATCGAACCCTTTGTGTTGCTGTCGGTGCATGCGCTGAAAAAACGCCTGTCAGACCAGGATTTGCGGTTGTTTCGTGAAGTGACGGGGATGGACGAACACTGGCGCGTGGTCTGGGCCGATGAGGGCGCCCCTGACGAGCTGAAAACTGGTGATGTGGTGGCCGCCATCAACGGCCGCGCTCTGCCCGAGGGGGGCGCGCGCTTCGAGATGAATGCGCTGTTCAAGGGCGGCTCGATGCTCAGTAGCGACGACCAAGGTTTTTGGCAGGTGATGCTGCAAGCGCGCGAGGAGGCCGCAAAGAAGCAGGTCATGACGCTGACGATGGCCGATGGCCGCAAGATTGATGTCGACACCCAAATCGGTTGCGCGGGCAGCGTCACGGCCAGTTCGTTCGACACCGATCCCAACATCTTCTGGCGCCAAGGCACGCGGCGCGCCAAGATTCCGGCCAACGCCATGATCGAGGCCCGATCGCGCGATGAATTGCGCTGGCTGGCCGCCTTCGGCACGTTTTTCCAGGCCAGCCAAAGTGCCATCGCGGCGGTGCAGAAGTCTGAGGGCGTGAGCAACGGCTTTTTGGTGGGCAAGATACTGGCCGTGGCCGTGCCGGGTGCCGGCATGCTGCTGTCCGTCGCTGAAGCGCAGGCTGAGAAGTTGATTGCGGTTGACAGCATCGTGGGCAGCGCCGACTTGTTTGCCAATGAGGTGGTGGCTGCGCTGGGTGGGGATGCAGGTGCCGGTTTGCGGCTGAGCGAACGCATGCTGGCGCTGGGCATGAAGGCCGACGCAGTGCTGATGGACCCCTTCAGGCGGTCCAACGCCGCAGAGCATGTGCGCCGCATCAAGATGCTGCAGGCCGCGCAGGCCGAACGTGAAAGGGCTGAAATCCAAGCGCAGGAAAAAGCGCGGGAAAAAGCGCAGATCGAAGCACAACATCAGCCGCTGAAGATGCCGCCGGTGTTCAGCCGCTGACCACCGGCTGACCGCGTCAGGCGCCCACCAGCAGGCCCAGCAACTCGTGCAGCGCGAGGTGGTTTTCTTCAAAACCCCGCAAGGTAGGCATCCAGTCAATCGGTTTCCAAGGCCCCAGCATGGGGCGCGCGATGGGCGCTGCCACCAGCTCCAGGCGTGTGCCGATGTCGGGGCGCGCAGCAGCCCGTTCAAAGTTGCGCAGCGCGCGCGGCATGTGATACGCATGGGTCACCAGCACGATGCGATCGATGCCCTGCGACTTCAACAAAGCCACGCTGCGCAGCGCGTTTTCATGCGTGTCGCGTGACTGCACTTCCACCCAGCGCAACGGCAGTTTGTATTCGCGGTCTGCAATGCGGGCGGCAATGTCGGCCTCTGTCGGGCCTGCGGGTTCTATGCGGCCAGCGCCGCCACTGAACAACACCGGCAGCGTGGTGTCGCGGGCCAACCAGATGCCGTAGCGCAAGCGTTCCATTGATCGTGCGCTCAGGGTTGGAGAGCCGTACTCGGGCGCTGCAAAACGCCGGCCGCCACCCAGCACCACGATGGCCGTGCGCGGTTGGCGGGCCAGTTCGCGCACCGCTTTTTCGGTCAGCGCCACGGGCGGTTTCAGCACCCCCAAAGTGAGCGCGCGGCTCAGCGCTGTGGTGCAGCTCAGCCAGATGCCGAACACGCCCAGCAGCACCAGCAGCCAGCCCAACCCCCGGCGGTTGAACAGCACGCGGGTGCCCAGCAACACCAGCAGCAACAGCGGCACCGGTGGCAACAGCAGCATGGCCACCAAAGGCTTCCACCCGGCCAGCCCCACATTCAACAACAGTTCATTCATGGCCAATGGTGACACAGGGGTGAGCCGGTGTTTCCAGCCAGCGCCCACTGCAGCCCCGCGGCGCCTACACGCGCCAGCCGATCAACTGGTGTAGACCGGGCGGCTGGCTGCAGCAGCCCTGACACCCTTCAGTTCAACTGCGATGCGGCCACTGGAAACATGGTTTCCAGGCTGCGGTTCAGCAGTTGGCGGTGGCTGCGGTGCTGCGGGTTGTGGCCCGACAAGGCTGCAAACACCGAGGCCCGCAGTGTCCACAGCTCGTGCGGTTCTTCGGCCTGGTGCACCTGGCTTTGCAGTTCGGGTCTGTCGACCAGACCGTCCACGACGTGCAGGAAGCTCAGTTTCAACGCCACAAAAGCCCGGCGTGCGGCGACACGCGCCTGGCGTTCTGCAGGCATGCCGAAAGTGCACGCCCAGCTGTTGCTTGTGTTCAGCTCATCAGCAAGGGTTTCGTGGATGGTGTGGGTCAACGGGTCGCTCAGCGTATCGGCAATGGAGTTGGGGCCGTCATCGGCTGCCCAAGCTGGGTGCAGTGCGGGCGCTGGGCCTTGCCGCTCGATGGGTCTCGAGAACGGTTTTGCGGTGTGGGTGTTGCGCTGCGCAGTCATGATCGGACGCTGGGGGGTTGGGGCGCTGGCTTGCAGGCCCGGGCTTGCGCGGCCTGCAGCGGGCGCCACAGAGGGTCAACTGGATGAAAACTGCGTGCGCGGTGCACGGGTGGGGAAGTGGCGGTTCAAGCGGCTCAGCCGCTCTTCGGCCTGGGTTTGAGTCAGCGCCACGCCCAGTGTGCTGAACACTTCGGAGCGCAGATGCCACAAATCACGCAGCGAATTGGCGCCACTGATGCGCTCGCGCAGGGCTTCGACTTCTTCGCTGCCCACGTCAGCCAAGGTGGCCAGAAACTCGGCCCGTACAAGCGGCAGGCGGTTCAGCGGTGGTGCAGCTTCCTGGGGGGCCGGTGCCAGCAGCCAGAACATCACCCGCTGCCAAAGCGACTCAGGGGCATGGCGCAGCGAGGGTGGCCGCACTTCCACACGAAAGGCGCTCGGTGCTGAAAGCGTGGAGTGGCGGCCCCAGCGGGGTAAGCGTGAAGGCGATCTCATGATGAGGTGATATCGGACACACTTGTTGCAAGTTGAGCTTGCATGTTGCAGTTTTTGCGCACGGCAAAAACCGCCGAACAAGGGCACGGACACCGTGCAGTTCGTTGGCTTGAGACTGGGCCCCCGGCGCGCGCCATTGCACCAGCGTGCTGCAGGTGCCTGCCAGAGCAGGAGGGATGGGGTCAGGCGCGCCCAAGCGGCCTGCCCGGGGCACTACACCGCGCCGTAGCGCTGCTTGCGCTCTGCGGTGTAGGCCCACCAATGCTGCGGAGGCGCGCCGCGCATGAAGTCGACGGCGGCCATGAAGGTGTCGAGCACGCAGGGGTCTTGGCGGCTGCCTCGTAGGGCGCACAAAGCGCCATACAGCGCGAAGGCGTCTTGGTTGACGAGGTCGCTGGGGTGGATGATGCCCACATCGCGCAGGTCTGCAGCCAGGCTGGGGCCTATGTTGGGCAGCTGTTCCAGGCGTTCGCATTCGGCCGCTTGGCCGGCCTTGCGGGGCGGCGGCGCTTTGGGTGGCCGCGTGCCGCTGGCCACAGCGGCAGCACTGGCACTCGCGCTCGCACTCGCACTGGAGACAGGCCGCAACAGGGCAGCATGGGACTTCTTGGCTGCGGACATGGGCAGGGTAGGTGCGGCGGTGGTTTACATCAACAAGTTGCAGCGAATCAGGCCGACAGCAATGCCTTCGAGTTCAAAGTCTGCCGCGTCGGCAGGCACTCGGATAGCCCGGAAGTCGGGGTTTTCAGGTAACAGTTCGACACCTTCGGGGGTACGTTGTAAGCGTTTAACCGTGACCTCGTCGCCCAGCCGTGCCACCACGATCTGCCCGCTTTTGGCTTCTTTGGTTTTTTGTACCGCCAACAGGTCGCCGTCCAGAATGCCTGCGTCGCGCATGCTCATGCCCTTGACTTTCAGCAGGTAGTCGGGCCGGCGCTGGAACATCGAGGCTTCCACGACGTAGGTGTGTTCAACGTGCTCTTGCGCCAGGATGGGGCTGCCGGCCGCCACCCGCCCCACCAGCGGCAGGTGCAGTTGGCCCAAACCTGGCAGGGGCAGCAGGGGCTGCTTGCCGTAGCGTGAACTGTGGTTCTGGGCATAGTCTTGTTGGTAGGGCGCCATGCGGGCCTCGTTCAGCGCGCGCAGCGTGGCAGACTTCAGCCGTATGCCGCGCGAGGTGCCGCCCAGCAGTTCTATCGCACCTTTGCGCGCCAGCGCCTGCAGGTGCTCTTCAGCGGCATTGGCCGATTTGAAACCCAGTTCGGCTGCGATCTCGGCGCGGGTGGGCGGTGCACCCGTGCGTTCGATGGCGCTTTGCACCAGATCCAGAATCTGCTGCTGGCGCGGGGTGAGCTTGGGGTTGTCGGTCATGGTGGTTCACTTTCGCGCTAAGGGGCGCCATGGGTGGCGCGGGTTAGATCGGCACAGTGCGCAGGCACCACGGGTGGACGGGCAGTTGCGTTTTCACTGGGATGCAGAGCGGCGCCTTGGCTGACAGCCGAAACACCTTTCTGCGCCCTACAGCGGAGCAGCGAAGCACAGCACTGCAATCCCCGCCTGAACCGCTGGCTATGCATCCAGGGCTGTATTTTCATCCAGAAAGGCAAGATATGCCAAGTGCGCCATCGATCGTGGTTGTAATCGGCACCGGGGGCACCATTGCCGGCACTGCCGCCAGTGCCCAGTCGCATGTGGGCTACACGGCGGGCTCCCTGGCTGCCCAGGCTCTGGTGGCGGGTGTGCCCGCCCTGCAGGGGCAGGCGCTGGAGATCGAATCCTTGGCGCAAATGGACAGCTGCGACATGGACCACGGCACTTGGCTGAAACTGGCGCATGCGGTGCAGCGCCATTTGGCAAGGCCCGAA
Source organism: Rubrivivax sp. (assembly GCA_031398045.1). Lineage (GTDB taxonomy): Bacteria > Pseudomonadota > Gammaproteobacteria > Burkholderiales > Burkholderiaceae_C > Rubrivivax. The sequence goes on along the minus strand of JANNMQ010000799.1, from coordinate 2,710 downwards.
GTGGCCGGTGTGGTCATCACACACGGCACCGACACACTGGAAGAAACCGCCACCTTCTTGCACCTGACGCTGCATGCCAACAAGCCTGTGGTGCTGACAGCCGCCATGCGTCCCAGCACCGCACCGTCACCCGACGGCCCACAGAACCTGGTGGATGCGTTGACGGTGGCACGCACCCCGGGGGCACGGGGCGTGGTGGCCGTGATGGGTGGGCAGGTCTGGGCGGGCAGCGAGCTGCGCAAGGTGCACGGTTACCGGCTGGACGCGTTTTCTGCCGGTGATGCCCCGCCGCTGGCGGTGTTGCAAGACGGCCAGGTGCTCGTCTATCGCCCCTGGCCCGATGGTCAAGCGAAGTGGCCGACGGTGCTGTCCAGCAACCCAACGCAGTGGCCCACCGTGGACATCGTCACCAGCCATGCGGGCGCGCGCGGTCAGACGCTGGACGCACTGGTGCAGGCGGGTGCCCGCGGCATCGTCATAGCCGGCACCGGCAACGGCAGTGTGCACGCCAGCCTGCTGGCCGCTGCCCACCGCGCGCAGGTCATGGGGGTGGTGGTGCAGCGCGCGTCGCGCTGTTTAACGGGGGGTGTGGTGGTGGCTCAGGTGGGTGCGCGCCCCGATGCGCTGCCCAGCGCCGGCAGTCTGACACCGGCGCAAGCACGGGTGCAGTTGCTGGTGGAACTGGTGGCAGCGGCGGCGCACCGGCACGGCTGAAGCGCCGGTGTCAGCTGCAAAACAGCGCAGCCTGCGACCTGTCAAACCACGCTTAGCACCACATCGATGTTGCCGCGGGTGGCATTGCTGTAAGGGCAGACTTCGTGCGCCGTGGCCACCAGCTTTTCGGCGTCGGCCATGGCCATACCGGGCACATTGATGGCCATCGCCACCGCGATGCCAAAGGCACCTTCTTTGCCTGTCATGGGGCCGATCGACACATCGGCCTTGATCGATACCTCGGCCGGCAGTGTGATCTTCTGGCGGGCGGCCACCGCTTTCATGGCGCCGATGAAACAAGCGGAGTAGCCAGCGGCAAAAAGCTGCTCGGGGTTTGTTCCCGCGCCACCGGCGCCGCCCAGCTCCTTGGGTGTGGTCAAAGCCAATTTAATGGCGCTGTCTGAAGACTCGGTGGTGCCTGTACGTCCCCCGGTGCTGGTGGCGTGGGCGGTGTAGAGGGCTTTGTCGATGGCCATGGTGTGCTCGCTTTCTAAGTGGGTGGGTGGGTGAGAAGTGCGGATGACGGTGTGAGGTTCTATGTCGAATAACCAACGTCAAGCGTTCGTTTGCAGGGTCTCGAGTTCGCTGTGCGCCTGCAACCAGCGCTCTTCCAGCTGGCTGACTTCAGCGGCCATGTGGTTCAGCCGCCGCCCGGTGTCGGCAATTTCCGCTGCCGGGCGTTTGCCGGCCGCCAGCTTGTTTTCCAGCTCGGCCCGCTCGGCGCCCAGTTTTTCGATGCGGGCTTCAATCTGCTGCAGTTCTACACGCAGTGGGCGCGTCAGGTTTGCCAGCTGCGACCGGCTTTGCGCAGCTTGCTTGCGGTCATCGCGGCCTGAACCCGCGGCGCGAGCAGGGGCTGTTTTGGCCGCCGCGGAAGGCGGAGCAGGCTTGGGCGCTTCGATGCGTTCAGCCGCTGCTGGTTTGGGCGGGTCGGGCAGCGGTTGGCCCTTGGCCGCGGCGCGGCTCACGTCCAGCAGCCATTTCTGGTAGTCGTCCAGGTCGCCGTCAAAAGGCTGCACCTGGCCACGTGCCACCAGCCAAAATTCGTCGCACACCTCGCGCAGTAGCGCGCGGTCGTGGCTGACCAGCATCACCGTGCCTTCAAACTCGTTCAGCGCCATCGACAGCGCTTCGCGGGTGGTCAGGTCCAGGTGGTTGGTGGGCTCGTCCAGCAGCAGCAGGTTGGGGCGCTGCCACACCAGCATGGCCAGCACCAGGCGCGCTTTTTCGCCGCCGCTCAAAGAGCCCACGGCCTGCTGCACCATTTCGCCGCTGAATTTGAAACGGCCCAGGAAGTCGCGCAGTTCCTGTTCACGTCCCGCCGGGCCCACGTCTCGCGCCAAGCGCACCATGTGCATCAGCGGGCCGTCGTCCATGCTCAGCACATCCAGTTCCTGCTGCGCAAAGTAGCCGATCACCAGGCCCTTGCCTTCAGTCATGCGGCCCGCGATGGGTTGCAAGGCTTTCGCGATGGTTTTGACGAGTGTCGACTTGCCCTGTCCGTTGGCACCCAGGATGCCAATGCGCTGCCCAGCCAACACGCTGCGGTTGATGTTCTCCACAATGGCGTGGCTGCCGTAGCCACACGCCAGGCAGTCAAACGACAACATCGGGTTGGGCAGGCTTTGTGGTTCGCGGAACTCGAATTCGAAGTCGCTGCTGGTCAACACCGGTGCCAGCCTTTCCATGCGCGCCAGCGCCTTCACGCGGCTTTGTGCCTGCTTGGCCTTGCTGGCCTTGGCTTTGAAGCGGTCGATGAATTTCTGCAGGTGCGCGATGCGGTCTTGCTGTTTGCCAAAAGCAGCCGCGGCCAGCGTCATGCGTTCGGCACGCATCTCCTCAAAAGCACTGTAGTTGCCGCCATAACGTGTCAGTGTCTGCTCGTCCAGATGCACCGTGACGCGGGTGATGGCGTCCAGGAATTCGCGGTCGTGGCTGATCACGATCATCAGCCCGTCAAACCGCTTCAGCCAGGCTTCCAGCCACACCAGCGCGT
>JANNMQ010000750.1:0-2183 GCA_031398045.1 Rubrivivax sp. | reverse complement strand
TGGATTAACGAGCGAACTGGTGCTCGGCATGCCCCGCGCCAACTCCGTACCCACGTCGAAGCCAGGTCGGTCCCATACTCTGGAGTTTAGGGCAGATCCAGCCAATTCAAGAGGTCGTTGGGTGTGGCCAGCACTTCATCGGCACCCCAACTGTGTACCGGTGGTGCTGCGCCCGTGTAGCCCCAGCCAGCGGACAGGGTGCGCATGCCGGCTGCCCGGCCCGCTGTGATGTCGCGCGGGTCATCACCCACGTAGACACAATGCGCGGGTTCACACTGCAGCCGGCGCGCCGCCTCCAGCAGCGGTGCCGGGTGGGGCTTGGTGTGCGGCGTGCTGTCACCGCAGACCAAAACAGCCGCTGGCGGGTGCAGGGCCAGCGCCTGGCATAGGGGCCATGCAAACCGCAGCGCCTTGTTGGTGACGATGCCCCAAGGCAGTGCACGCGCTTCAAGCTGGTCCAACAACAACGGCACCGGTGCAAAGAGTTGGGTCTGGCGCAGCATGCGCTGGGCGTACAAATTCAGAAACTCCTCGCGCAATGCCTCGTACGAAACATCTGTGGGTTTGATTTGCATGCCTTCGCCGAGCATGCCGCGCGCGCCTGATCCGCAGTGGTTGCGCAGGGCCTGCACGGGCCACGGTGCCAGGCCACGTGCTTGGCGCATATCGTTCAGGGTGCCAGCCAGGTCCGGGGCGCTGTCAACGAGCGTGCCGTCCAAATCAAACAGGATGGCAGCGATGGCAGGCATTCGGGGCTATGAAGAACTGGTTGGCAAGGGCCACGGGATGCTCAAGCTCCCTTTTGACAAGCCACCAGGTAGTTGACGCTGGTGTTTTCAGACAACCAATAATGCTGAGTCAGCGGGTTGTATTCCATGCCCCGGCAACCCTGCAAGGCCAGCCCAGCGTCGCGCGCCCACCGCGCCAGTTCGCTGGGCCTGATGAACTTGGCGTATTCGTGCGTGCCACGCGGCAGCAGCCGCAACACGTATTCAGCACCAACGATGGCAAACAAAAATGACTTGGGGTTGCGGTTCAGCGTTGAAAAGAATACCCATCCGCCCGGTTTGACCAATGTCGCGCAGGCACGCACCACCGAAGCGGGGTCGGGCACGTGTTCCAACATTTCCATGCAAGTCACCACGTCAAAGGCCGCGGGCGTTTCGACAGCCAGGGTTTCGGTGGCCACTTCCCGGTAGTCGAGGTTGCTGACACCCGCTTCCAGCGCATGCAAACGCGCCACGCCCAATGGGCGCGCGGCCAGATCAATACCCGTGACGTGACCCGCGCGGCGCGCCATCGATTCAGCCAGGATGCCCCCGCCGCAGCCCACGTCCAGCACCACTTTTCCGCGCAAAGGGACCAGCTGGTCGATCCAGTCCAGGCGCAGTGGGTTGATTTGGTGCAGCGGCTTGAACTCGCTTTCAGGGTCCCACCAGCGGTGGGCCAGCTCGCTGAATTTGTGCAGTTCCTGAGCGTCAACGTTTTGCATGGGGTGGATCGTAAGCGCTGCTGAAAAAACCACGCTGCAAGGCCGGCACACTGCCGCGGGCGCAGCCTTGCTTGCTGAACCAGCGCGCCAAGAAAAAACCCCGCCGGAGCGGGGTTTCGTGAAGGGCTGGGGCGCTTCGCAGCGCCGCCAGAGACCTTACTTGGCGCGGGTACCAACCACCTCAACTTCTACGCGGCGGTTCTTGGCGCGGCCTTCAGAGGTCTTGTTGTCAGCAGCAGGCTGCTTCTCGCCCTTGCCTTCGGTGTACACGCGGTTGGCTTCAACACCCTTGCTCGTCAAGAACTTCTTGACAGCTTCCGAACGGGCAATGGACAACTTCTGGTTGTAGCCGTCGCTACCCACAGCGTCGGTGTGACCCACGGCAATGATGACTTCCAGGCTGACGGCTTTGGTCTTGTCAACCAGGTCGGCCAGCTTGGCTTGTGCCTCGGGCTTCAGGTTCGACTTGTTGAAGTCAAAGAACGCATCAGCCGCGAAAGTAACCTTTTCGCGAACCGGTGCGGGTGCTGCGGCGGGTGCGGCTGCAGGTGCAACGGGCGCAGGCGCCGGGCGGGCAGCGGGTGCTTGAGCCGGGGCAGGAGCGGGCGGCGGCGGAGGTGGCGGCGCAACGCGGGGTGCCGGCGCCGGAGCGGGCGGAGGCGGCGGCTTGATGGCGCCATCGCAATTCTCC
>JANNMQ010000694.1:0-15397 GCA_031398045.1 Rubrivivax sp. | reverse complement strand
GGGCCTACGGCGAAGAGGGAGGCACGGTCTGTCGCGCGTTGCTGGCGATGCTCGACCAGAAGGACCTGGACGCCCTGGTGGCCGGCGGCGCGGCTTCAGGGCCCCGGTGATGCGCTGAACGCACGGTGGCAGCTGGATCTGACACAGATGGCCATCGTGAACTCCAGCACCGCCGGCGCGGCCCGCACGCCCAGCATGCCCACCGACACCCGGGCCGGGGCCACCCCCACCACGCCGCCACCAGCATCCAGCTGGCTGCCCGGGCTGCGCGGCAGCGCCAGCCTGGAGCTCAACGAAAGCCGCTTCGCCAACCTGGACTGGCGCGGACAGCTCAGCCTGCAGGCCGCGGCAACCGCGTTGCAGGCACGGGCCGATCTGCGCGCCGGCACCAACCGCTTGCAGCTGAACGGCCAGTGGCCCCACCCGCAAGGCAAGGTGGCTGCGTTGCCCACCGGCACGCTGGACCTGCAAGCGCCAGCCCTGGGCGGGCTGGCCCGTGTGGCCGCGCTGTTACCCGCTGCGGCCGCTGCATGGTGGCCGCTGGAAGGCAGCCTGAACGCACGCGCCAGCGCCCAGGGTGCCTGGCCCGATCTGCGCAGCGAAGGCAGCCTGCGCGCCAACGGTGTGCGCAGCGCACAGCTGCGTGTGGGCGAGGTCGAAGCCGGCTGGAACCTGTCCACCGCAAGCGAAACCGCACCGATGCAGCTGCAGCTGCAGGCCAGCAACATCAGCCGCGGCACGCAGCGCCTGGACCGCATGGAAGCCAGCCTGCAAGGCAGCCTGCGTGAACACCGCTTGCAGCTGCGCGCCCTGAGCCCGCTGCGACCGCCGGCTTGGGCCGACACCATCGCCGGGCGTGCAACCGAAGGTGGCAGCGAACTGCAGCTGCAAGCCAGCGGGCAATGGCTGGCAGCGGCCACACAGCCCGGCGCTGGACTGGTTGGTGGTGGCACCTGGCGGGGGCGTGTGGCGCAGCTGCGCGCCGCGCCGCGAACAGCGCCCAGTTCACCCTGGCTGGCCGCCGATAACCTGACCGGTGCAGTCACACTGGCAGCCGGTGGCCAGCCCCTGCGGGCGCTGCTGGACCCCGGCCGCCTGGCCGCCTTTGGAGGTGGCGTGAACTGGCAGCGCGCCGCCTGGCAGGCCGGTGCTTCGCCGGGCGCTTCAGTGGGAACAGCGCTGGGAACAGCGCCGGGAACTGCGCCGGGCACGGCGCCGCTGCTGGAGCTGCAGGCGCAGATCGACCCCATCGCAGTGGCGCCGCTGCTGGCACGTCTGCAGCCGCAGTTTGGCTGGCGCGGCGACTTGGCACTGGCCGGGCGCATCAACATCAATCGGGGCGAGCAGCTGCAGGCCGACATCAGCGTGGAACGTACCAGCGGCGATCTGAGCCTGACGATTGAAGGCGCGACGCGGGCACTGGAGATCAGCACGCTGCGCCTGGGCCTGCAGGCGCGCAATGGCCTGTGGCAAGCCACCCAAGCCCTGGTGGGCCGCAACGTGGGTGTGGTCGGCGGTTTGCAAACACTGCAGACCACGCCGCAGGCCCTGTGGCCCGAGACCAGCGCGCCACTCAGTGGTGGCCTCAGCCTCATCGTGCCGCAGCTGCAGGTGTGGGCGCCCTGGCTGCCGCCGGGCTGGCGCTTGGGCGGCGCGCTGCGTGTGGCAGCGGCCTTTGCGGGCAGTTACGGACAGCCGGAATACCGGGGCGACATCAGCGGCGAAAACGTGAGCGTGCACAACCTCTTCGAGGGCATACACCTGCAACAGGGCAGCCTGGCAGTGGCCTTGGACGGCAACCAGGCACAGATCCGCCAGGCCGAATTTCGCGACGGCACCGGTGAAGGCCGGTTGCGCCTGAGCGGCAGCGCCCGCTTCAGTGAAGGCCTGGTTGCCGACTTGCAGGTGGCCACCGAAAAGTTGCGCCTGCTTGACCGTTACGACCGGCGCATCACCGTCAGCGGCGCTGCCGACCTGGGGCTGCAAGGGCCACAGTTAACAGCCCGCGGCCGCTTCATGATCGACAGCGGCCTGATTGATGCGACCCAGGCTGACGCGCCGAAATTGAGCAGCGACGTGAGGGTGCGCAACCGCGCACCGCTGGCGCCACCGCGTGTGGCGGGCACAGCGGGCGTGATGGCGGACAGTGTGAACAACACGGCAGCCGGCGCCGCGGCCGACCTGGCCGCCCAATCCCAGCAGCCGGCCCCAGGCCCGGCAGCCGCCGCTGACGTTGAACTGCTGGTGGCCCTGGGCCCGGCGCTGCGCTTGCGGGGGCGCGGCCTCGACACCCTGCTGCGCGGCGAACTTCGGCTGGCCACGCCCAAGGGCCAGCTGGCAGTGACCGGCGTGGTGCGCGCCGAAGAAGGCACCTATTCCGCCTATGGCCAGAACCTGCGCATCGCACGGGGCAATTTGATTTTCAGCGGCGCCTTGGCAACGCCGCAGCTGGACATCCTGGCGCTGCGTGCCGACGTTGACCAGCGGGTGGGCGTGGCCGTCAGCGGCAGCGCCGTGAACCCGCGTGTGCGCCTGTACAGCGAACCCCAGCTGAACGAGTTTGACACCCTCACCTGGCTGGTGCTGGGCCGTGCGCCAGTGGGTCTGGGCCGCGACGACACCGCGCTGCTGCAGCGCGCCGCGCTGGCCTTGCTGGCCGGTGAGCGCAGCGGCGACACCGGTTTCCTGCAGCGGTTGGGCCTGGACGAGTTGTCCATCTCCCGGGGTGGTGCCGGCGAAGTGAACGACACCATCATCAGCCTGGGCAAACAAATCTCCAAACGCGTGTACATCGGCTATGAACACGCGCTGGGCGCAGCGGGGGGCACGCTGCAGCTGATTTATCGCATCGCCGACCGCGTCACGCTGCGCCTGCGCACGGGCTCAGAAAACGCCGTCGATGCGGTGTGGACCTGGCGCTGGAACCCGTAAGCTGCACAGCCGGCCCGTCAAGCGCAGTGTGCGTCGCAGCGCGGCGCTTCTAACAGGCAAGGTGAACGCGCCAACGGCTGCGGTAACAAGCGGTCGCATTCGCGCTTCACGGTGACATAACACTCGCAAGCGCGGCCCTGCAGGGCATCGCGGTCCAGCACCTCAATCAAACCCCGCGCATAGCGGATCACGCCATCACGCTGCAGTGCCTGCGCGGCCATGGTCACACTTTCGCGTCGCACGCCCAGCTTGCCTGCCAACAGCTCGTGGGTCATCTTCAGCCAGCGGCCCTGCACACGGTCCAGGCTCAGCAGCAGCAGCCGGCACAGTTGCCGGTCTACCGCGTGATGGCGGTTGCACACGGCGGTCTGTGCCACCTGCGTCAACAGCGCTTGGCCATAGTGCAACAGCAGTTTCATCACCGCGCCGCCGCGCGAGAACTCGTCCAACACCAGCTGGGTGTTCACGCGATAACCGTAACCCGCGCTGTCCACCACTGCGCGCCCGTTGGCCGACAGGCTGCCCATCAACAGCGGCAGGCCCACCATGCCGTCGTTGCCGACGGTGGCAACCTCTGCGCCAAAGCCGTCGGCAGTCAGGCTCAGCAGCGAAACGATGGACGAAGTTGGAAAGTAAACGTGGCTGTTGCGGCAGCCGCTTTCACACAGCACCTGGCCCAAGCGCATCTCCACCCGTTCCATCGGCGGCCTCCAGTTGGGCCCGTTGGCGGCGCCCAAGGTTGCCAGCAGCTGGTTCTGCTGCGGCAGATCGGTCTGCGCGGCCAGCGGCACCAGCGTGGGATGCCGCAGCGGCAGTGGCAGTGGCCGTGCAGGGCCCCTGGAAGACGTGAACGGCAACGATGCGTGTCTGATCAACATGGTGAACGGTCCTTAACAAAACACAGTACAGAGTGTTTTGCACTGTGCGGCGCCGCACTGTCGGTGGGTGACACGGATGCTGGTCAGACTGGGACTACACGTTCTGTCGGCGTGCCCTGTCACGGCGGGCGCACTGACAGCCCCAACATGCAGTCTGCGTACCTGCTTACAGGGCGCATCCTGTACCGATCGTTTTGAAAGGAAATTCCATGAACAGCACAACCTCTTCAAGCAGTGTCATTTCTTCAGACCGGGTGGAAGGCACCTCGGTCTTCAACCTCGAAGGCGACAAACTGGGCTCGATCGACGATTTGATGATCGACAAACTGTCGGGCCAGGTCCGCTATGCAGTGATGGAGTTCGGCGGCTTTCTCGGCATGGGCACCGACCGCTATCCCCTGCCCTGGAAGATGCTGAAGTACGACACCAGCAAGGACGGTTATGTGGTGCCGATCAGCAAAACCACGCTCGAAAAAGCGCCGCGTTACAACGACAACGACCAGCCGGCCTACACCGACGATTACGGCCGCAAGGTGCACGACCACTACGGCGTGCCTTGGCTTTAAACCCAGGCTGACCCCAGGGGCCTGACTTGCGGCACGCTGCGCCCAGCAGCTGCTGCAGGTTTTTTTAATCGGTTTTTCGAAGGAGCGACCCATGATGCGTGAAGCGCGCCGTGCCCATCAGTTGCACAGCCCGATGCCGGTGCCTCATCCCCACGGCCCCGTGCCTGGCCCGCCGGCACCCCCATTGCCGGCCGACCCACTGCCGCCGATGCAAGAGCCGCCCAGCGAGCAGCCAGCACCCATCAGCGACCCGCCGCCTGCGCCCACGCAGGGCGCGTTGCAGTGAAGCGACCGACGAACAAACCCCACCGCTGACTGCAGCGGTCAACCCTTGGTTCAGTGACACCCACGACTTCCCCAAGCGTGGGTTTTGGCCCGCATTGCCCATCGGCAGTTCGGGCCTTTTTTGCGCCTGCGCTGCGCGTTGCCGAAACAGAAAAAAGGGCCCGCGAACGGGCCCAAAGGGGGTTGGTCATGGCTGGGCCAGTGGCCGAGCCAACAGTGACAACAACTCACATCCCGAAGCGGGCCTTGGCTGAAGCCACGCAGGCATCTTTCCTGTCGCCAGACAGGCTGTCGCAGCGCTGGCTGGCAACGTTGTAGTCAGCCTTCAATTTGGTCTCTTCGGCTTCGTTGCGGGCTTCGCGCACTTCCTTGTTCATCTTCACGTCGGCCTTGGCTTTGTCGTGTGCAGCCTTGGCTTCCTTGACGCAGACGTCCTTCGCGTTGCCCGTCTGGTCGTCGCAGACTTCCTTGGCCACTTCATAGCGCGCTTCGTAACGCGCCTCGGCCAGCTTGGACTGGTCTTTGGGCGCGCCCGTGCGCTGCACTTGCAGGTGGGCCAGGGCCACCTTTTCACGGCCCTTGGCGGTTTCGACGCAGATGTCCTTGGCATTGCCGGCCAAAGCATCACACGCATCACGCTCGGCCTTGAAACTTGATTTCACCTGCTCTTTGGCGGTGTCGTAGGCGGCGCTCGACAACTTGGTCTGCGCGAAAGTGGCGCTGCTGGCCAGTGCCAGTGCACAGACGATGGTGCTCAACTTGAAAGTGGTTTTCATGGGTTTGTCCTCAGGCGGGTGGTGGGCAGGGATCACGAAGCACGTCAAGCCTCATCAACCCCGGAACCACACTGTAAAAATCGGCCCTGTGCGGCGCAGTCGGCAACAAAGCCGATGGGGCGTAGGAAAGCACTGTCAGACGGCAGGGTTGACCACCACCCAGCAGCCCGGCGTTGCCAGCGGGGCGAGGTCGATCCACTCCCCTGTCGCGATGGCCGGGGTGCCATCGCCCGCTGCGGCGCGTGCAGCAGGCCCGAGCTGAAAGTGATGGTCGTAACTGCCCCAACGCAGGCTCACGCACACGCTGGGCCACTCGGGTGGCAGCACCGGCATGAAGCGCACGCGGCTGCCTGCGCGCTGCACACCCAGCAGCGATTCAACCGCTGCGCGGTACAGCCAGCCCGCCGCGCCGGTGTACCAGCTCCAGCCACCGCGCCCGGGCCACGGCTGGTCGGCGTAAACATCGCCGGCCACGGCATAGGGCTCAAGCCCGTACGGCACACGGCTTGGGTGCACCACACCGGCTGCAGCATCAAGCACGTCGCGCTGGTGGCGGTGCGCCGGGCTGACGCTGCACCACGCGCGCCAAGCCTGCTGGGCGCCACCCAGCTGTGCGAAGGCCATCGCGCCCCAGGCCGCCGCATGGCTGTACTGGCCGCCGTTTTCGCGCACACCCTTTGGGTAGGCCTGGATGTAGCCGGCACTGGGCTGCTGGTGCTGCAGCGGCGGGTGCAGCAGCCGCAACAGCTCGGCCCCGTCGTCAAACAGGTGGGCGGCGGCAGAGCCCATGGCCTGCACCACGCGCGGTGGTGCTGCGCCTGCCGGTACCGGCCCCGGGTCTCTCTGCACGTTGAATACCGCCCAGGCCTGCGCGATGAGGTCGATGCGGCACTCGGCATCGGCTGCCGAGCCCAGCGTGTGGCCGTCGTCAAAGAAGGCGCGGCGGTACCAGGCACCGTCCCAGCCCGCACCCTCCACCGCCTGGCGCAACAGCACCGCCCGCGCTGCCCAACGGTCGGCGCGGGCAACTTCTTCGCTTGGTGGGTCTTGTGGGTCTGGTGGGCCTGGGTGGCCGCGGGTGCGGGCCAGCGCGGCCATCGGCCCTAACAGCGAAAGCTGGAACCAGGCCAGCCACACCGACTCACCACGGCCGTGAATGCCGACCCGGTTCATGCCGTCGTTCCAGTCACCACTGCCCATCAGCGGCAGGCCGTGCACGCCGAAGGCCAGGCTGCGGTCCAGCGCTCGCGCGGCGTGTTCCCACACGCTGGCCACCTCGTTGCTGGCGTGAGGTGTTTCGTAGACATCTTCGGCACCTGCGGGCACTTCATGCCCTTCCAGGAAGGGCACGGCCTCGTCAAGCAAGCTGGCGCTGCCGCCGGTGTCGACAAAGCGCAGCACGGCCGCCACCAGCCACAGCAGGTCGTCTGAAAAGCGGGTGCGCACGCCAGCGCCGTGGGGTGGATGCCACCAGTGCTGCACATCGCCGGCGGCGAACTGGCGCGATGCCGCCAGCAAGATTTGCTGACGCAACAAGTCGCTGTCCACGTCGGTCAGCGCCATCGCGTCCTGCAGCTGGTCGCGGAAACCATAAGCACCACCGGCTTGGTAAAAGCCGGCGCGCGCCCACAGCCTGCAAGCCAGCGACTGGTAACGCAGCCAGTGGTTGACAAGGGCGTCGAACAGCGGGTCGGGGCTTTTCACCGTCAGGCTGCCTTGTTTGTCGCGCCAGCCGATGCGGGCCCGGCGCGACCGTGCGGGTGGGTCGTCCGCTAGGGCCTGCACGGCCAGGCTGCGCGCGGCCGCAGCGCTGTCGGCATGGCCCAGCAGCACCGCCACTGACTGGCTCTGGCCCGGCAGCAGGGTTAGCGGCAGCGACAGCGCGGCACAAGGGTCCAGGCCAACGCCACAGCGGCTGCCCAGCTCGTCGGGCCACACCGTGCTGCCCCGGGCATCCAAGAGTTCACGGCGGTCCGCCGTCCAGTCAAATGCCCAGCGCGGCTGCGGTGTGGTCGCACGCAGCGCCAAAAATGCGGTGGCCATGCCAAAACCGGTGCCGGCGTCGGTCTGCGTGGCGTGCAGCACCAGCGCCTGGTGCGGCGCTTCTACATCCAGCGCCTGGTGCGGCGCTTCTTCATCCAGCGCCAAGGCGCTGGTGGGCGCCGGCAACCACTGCAGATGGGTGCACACCGAGCTGCGGTCGGCCCAGCGTTCACCCAACTGCCAGGTTGCCACGGCCAACACACGCAGCCGGCGGCCCGCGAGCGCGCCGGGGTCGGCGCGCCCAGATTGGTTTTCGCTGCGCACCGTCAGCAGCGTTTGTTTGACCGCCAACTGTTCGTCTACCACCACCTCCAGTTCAACCGCCAGGCCATCGACGCGGTGCGACACCCGCGTCCAGCCTGGGCCGTGTTCGACACGGTAAGCCACCGGTGCAGCGCCCCAGGGCGCGGGGAACAGGTTCCAGATGCGGCCGTTGTCCAGGTCTTGCAGCAGCAGCCATTCGCCGGCCGGGTCGGACAGCGGGTCGTTGCTCCACGGCGTGATCTGCAACTGCTTGCTGTTGTGTGCCCAGCTGTGGCCACCGCCGGCCTCCGTCACCTGGGTGCCAAAGCTTGGGTTGGCCAGCACCTGCGTCCACGGTCGCAGCGGGCGCTGGACGGGGCCGACGGTGAAGCTGCAGGCGCCGCTGGTGATGTCGAAATCAGCCACGATGGGCGGGGTGGCGGGTGCGACATCGGGCGTGGGATCAGCAGCGGGCGCCGGCGCCCAGGGCACGGCGCTGACCAGGGTGGCTTGCCGCCGTTCCAGGCCGGCCGCGTGCCAGGCGCGCAGGTCGCGCACCACCGCGCGCAAAGGGCGGCCGTCGGCGCGCAGGTCCAGCCGCGCCAGCCGGCGCAGCGTGGTGGTTTCAAGGCTCGACAAGTCCTCGGCGCGCAGCAGCAACAGTCTGCCCGCCGAGTGCGCCGGCCGCGACGCGGCGGGTCCGAAGCGCTCCACCAGGCGCGCCAGGCCTTGCTGCACCAGCTGGTGGTAAGAAGCATGTTCGGTGTTCAGCAGCACCACGTCCACCGCCAGGCCCGCACGCGCCCACAGCGGCGCGACCCGCGCAAACCACTCGGCCAGCGGCAGGCCGTCGGCACCGGGTACACGCAGCAGCAGCAGCGGGCGTTCACCGCTGAGCCCCACGCGCCACAGTGCGCGGCGGTCGATGGCGCTGTCGGCAGGGGCTGCGTCGGGGGCGTTGGTGGTGTTGTGCAAGGGCCGCGACAACAGCACGGCCAGCGGTGTGCTCAGCGCCTGCCAGGCGTGCCAGGCGGCCGCGCCGAGGCCGGCTTCGCGCAGGCCGATAGCCGCCAGCGTGGTGGCCATGCGCCAGGCACGCGCCACGTGGCTGCGTTCACGATGGCGCTCAAGTGTGCGTTGCAGCGTGGCTTCGTCGTGTGCCACGGCGGTGGCAAAACACAACGTCAGCCGGCTGCCCACGGCCAGCACCGTGCGCGCGGTGATCGAGGCCACCGGGTCCAGGCCGGTATCGGCCGCATCGCGCTGCGCCGTGCGTGCAGGCGACGCCGTGCTGCGCCCGCGGCCCAGCGCGTGCGCGCGGTCGGTGGTGACGCTGAAGGCCACCGCGCCGCGGCTGTTTTCACCGTCGCTTTCGCGATGCATGTCGCCGTGGCCTTCGCCATGGCCGTGGAGGCGCTCCACCGACGCGATGAAGTGCACCGCGTACAACGTGGGGTCGCCCTCCAGCCGGCCCCGGCGCTGCAGCCACAGCGCGCGTGCATCGGCGTCCCAGCGTGCGCTGACAAACAGGTTGGCAAAAGCGGGGTGGGCTTCGTCGGCCGCTTGCGTCGACAGCGCGACCTCGAAGTACGAAGCCAGTTCGATGGTCAGCGGCCAGTCGTTGCCCTCGGCCGTGTGCAGCGCCTCAATCGTCACTTCGCGCAGCTCCACATCGTCTTCGGGAGCAACCCAGACCCGGGTCTGCGCTGTCCAGCGCCGTGCGTGGGCGCTGAAGCTGGCCACGTGGGGTTGCCAGTCGCAGCGGTACTCCACATCGGCAGCGGGTGCCGGATGGTGGGTGAGCGAACACCAGGATTGACTGCCAACGACCTCACCGGCATCACCTACATCGCCAGCATCACCCGCTGCACCGCCACAACGCAGGAAAAAGAAGTTGCCATGCTGCCGCCGCAGCGCGTCGTCGCGCCACCGCGTGACCGCGTGGCCCAGCCAGCGTGATGCACCCGAGCCATCGGGATGCAGCAGCACCGAGTAGCGGCCGTTGCCCAGCAAGGCCACCGGCTCCAACGCATGGGTGCCGGGCAACAACTCGCGCGAAGGCAGTGCGGGTCCGCCGTCGCCCGCGTGGTGGTCGGGGCCACCCGGACCACTGCTTTCGGGCAAAGGGGGCGGCGCGCGCAGCGGCCGCACATTGCCGGGCACCGGCTCGTGCAACAACGGCGAGACCGCCCGTACACGTGGGTGCGACATGAACCAGCCCCGTGCCACACCGTCCAGCAGCACGTTGGCCAGCGACACCAAAGCCATGCCCTGGTGGTGGGCCATGAAGGTGGTGACCCGGCGCACGCGGCTGCCGCCTTGCTGACGCGCGGGTGTGAAGTCCAGCGCCTCGATGAAGCCATAGCGGTCGCGTGCGCCGCGGTGGGCCAGCCGCTGCAGGTTGCGCCACGCCGGCATCGGCGCTACCTGCGCCGCCAGCAGCGTGGCGTAGGGCGCAATCACGCGTTCAGCCGGTGGCGTGCGGCGCAACGCCAGCCGCGGTGCACCTTGGGGCCCGTACTGGTAGGCCAGCGATGCATCGCGCTCTGCATGCGCCGATTCAGACACCCCCCAGGGCAAATGCCATGCGCTGCCCAGCAAGCGCTGTTCACGCACCGCCACCTCGGCTGCGGCATGCAGCAGGCTGCCTTCGGGTTCGTCAACCAGCAACATCGGCATCAGGTACTCGAACATCGAGCCCGACCAGCTCTGCAGACCCACGCGGTCGCCCTGCGCAAAGGTGGCACGTTCCAACCGTGCCCAATGTTTCATTGGCAAGTCACCTTTGGCAATGGCCAACAGGCTGGCCAGCCGTGCTTCGGATGCAAACAGGTCGTAGTGGTTGTTGTCCAGACGTTCGCTGCGGTCGGCCACGCCCACCACAGCCCCGATGTGCAGCAGGCCGCGTTCGCGGTCCAGCAACCAGCCGTATTGCGGCGCCCAGGCCAGTGCTTCGGCGCGGCCGGCCAGCGCCGTGGCGTTGTTGCGCTCATCAAGCGTGTCGGCCGCCACGTCCTGCGCCAACGACTGCAACATCGCCAGGTGGTCGGCCAGCCGCCACCAGGCACTTTCCAGCGCCTGGGGCGGCGCGCCGTCGAGTGTGGTCTCTTCGTCAAAAGCCATCAGGCGCTGGCGCACCGCCCACAGCGCCTGCTGCGCCGACTGCACCAGCGCGGCGGCTGTTTCGGGGGCGCGGGGCAGTTGCGACTGCTCGGCCACCGGGCTGTCCAGGCCGGCCAGCAAACCCTGTGCGCGCGCGGCGTCCAGGTGCACGGCACTGCGCGCCAGGGCCGCATCGCCGGCCGCAAAGGGCACGGTGTCATCGGCCAACTCCGAAGGCCGCGTGGCCATCTCACGCAGGCCCTGCGCCACCGCCACCAATGCGGCACACAGGTTGCCACTGTCCACCGTAGACACATAGGCCGGCGGCAACACCGCCAGGGTGCGTGTGTCGATCCAGTTATAAAAGTGACCGCGGTGCCGGGGCAGGTTTTCCAGCGTGGCCAGTGTGGCGCCGATGCGCTGCGCCGCGTCACGCCGGCCCACAAAACCGAAGCGCCAGGCACACAGCACCGCCAGCAGGTACATGCCGATGTTGGTGGGCGAGGTGGCGGTGTCGGTTTGTGCATGCGGCACGCGCTGGTGGTTGTCGGGCGGCAGGTGGTGCGTGTCGGCGCTGACATGGCGGTCGAAGTAGCGCCAGGTTTCGCGCGCGATGTCGTGCAGGTCGGCCAGCGCGGCTTCGGGCATGGCCTGCGGCGCGGGGGCTTTCAGCAGTTGCGCCGCAGCCCAGGTCCACAGCGGCGACAGACCCCACAGCAGGCACAGCACCAGCCCCTGCAACGACACCGGCCCGGGCATCACCGTCAGCAAAACCGCCAGGCCCGCGGCGACGGCGCTGATGCGCCGGTGCCGCCGCCACAGCGCCGACCAGTCGCGTGACGCGGCGGCTTCGGCCGCTGCAGCCGTGGTCCACGACAGCAGGTGGCGGCGGCTGACGAAGTGACGAAACAGCGCGCGGCCGATGGCGTCCAGCAACAGCACCGACTGCGACAACAGCTGCGCAAACTGCCACGCCACGGCGCCCATCGCACGCAACAGCACCACTGCCGCATGGCGGCCCAAGGGGCGCAGCGCCAGCCGGTCGTCACCCGGCGCGAAGGCCGCGGTGGCGCCAATCAACGGCCCAATGCCAATCGCACCCAGCACCAACAGCAACGCCACACCCGACGCCGGCCAGCCACTGGCCGCACTGGCCAGCAGCAGCGCCACGCAGGCCGGCGCCACCAGCGAACGGCGCAGGTTGTCGAGCATCTTCCACAGGTTCAACGGCGTCACCGACCAGCGCCTGGGCTGGGCGATGAAAGGCAGCAGCTGCCAGTCGCCGCGGGTCCAGCGGTGCACACGCGAATCGGCCACGTCGGGGTGCACGGGTGCGCCTTCGAGCAGTGCCACGTCACCCACCGATGCACAGCGCAGCAAGGCGCCTTCCAGCAGGTCGTGGCTGAGCACCTGGCCCTGTGGCAGCCGGCCGCCCAGCACGCTGTGCGCGGCCTGCACATGCAGCAGGCCTTTGCCGCTGAAGCCGGCGGTCAGCACATGAAACAGCGTCGATGTGCCGGGTGTGGGCAGCGGCAGCGCCACGCGCGGCTGCAGCACACCGTGGCCCTCGATGACGCGGCGGGCCACCGGGTCCACGCGCGGCAGGTTGGCCGGGTGCGCGGCGATCGACACCAGCGAGCGCAGGCTGCCCGGTGGCAGCAGCGTGTCGGCATCCAGCACCACGATGTAGGGCGTGGCAGCGGCGGGCCGCGACAGCACACCGAGATCGACAAAAGCAAAAGGCGGCGTTGACGGTTCGGCCAGCAGCGACACCAGCTGTTCGATCTTGCCGCGCTTGCGTTCCCAGCCCATCCAGCGGCCTTCTTCTTCGCTCCACACGCGTTGGCGGTGCAACAGCAGAAAGCGGGGTGCACCATCGGGCAGCGCCGCATGGTGGCTGTTCAGTGCGAGCACCGCCGTGCACGCATGGGCCATGCGCGTGGTGTCGCCATCGACATGCTCACTGGGTGCGTCGGCAAAGTCCGACAACAGCGCGTATTGCGCCCAGGCCTCATTGCTGGCCAGGTGGTGGCGTTCGATCTGCGCGGCCAACGCATCGATGCCCAGGTCGCTGCCCAGCATGCAAGGCACGACCACCAGCACCCGGTGTTCGGCCGGGATGCCTTCATCGAAGGCCAGCCGGGATACGCGCCGTGGTGGCAGCCATTCGGCCAACAGCCGGTGCCAAGCCGACACCGCAATTTCTGAAGCCGGCAGCAGCACCAGTAACAGCACCAGGAAAACACCCACCACACCGTAGCCGGCCGGCCAAGCGGCCAACGGTGGCAGCGCCAGGGCTACCAGTGCCAGCGTGCTGGCGGCCAGCGCACCCAGGTACAGCGGCAGCCGCGCGCGCGGCCAGCGTTCGGGGCCGCTGGGCGGGGGTGGCGCCGGCACTTGCAGCGTGGCGGCCAGGTCGTCGCGGCCGTTGCCCACCAGCCAGTGGCCTGGTGTGTTGCGCACAGCGTCGCCAGGGCCGGCGCCGACGACGTTTTCAACCAGCGCGCGGGCCACCGCCAACTCGTCTTTGCCGGTGCGTCGCGACCAGCGCTCCAGCGCATGCAAGGTGCGGTTTTGCGTCTCGTCGTCTTCGCCGGCAAAAGCAGGCAGCTGGCGCAACGTGGCAGCGAGCACGCTGTGCGCCTCGATCCATTCACGCCACCGGAACCGCGCCACCGCGCGCAAACTGCGCACGGCTTCGGCAACGTCGGCATCCAGCGCCGCATCGGCAGTCTGCTGTGCCTGTTGCGCCACCGCGGGGAAGGGCACATGCAACGCCCAGCCACCCGGCGGCACCACCGGCGTTGGTTGTGTTTCGGGCACACCGGGGGCCAGGCCCGCTGCTTCCCGGCTTTCGGGCAAGCCGCCGGTTTCGCGGCTGCTGGCGTGCAGCTGCAGCAGAAAAGCACGCGCTGCGCCCCGCGTGTGCAGCGCCTGGATCACGCTGCCCAGCACCTGGGGGTCGGGCGCTGGGCCGGCTGCAATCGCATGGGCCAGCGTGCGCGCCGCCTTGTCGGCCGCCACGCGTTCACCCAGCCGGCGCAACTGTTCCACCAGCACCAGCCGCAACACCTGTTGCAGCGCCCACCACTCGCCCCAGTTGGGTTCGCGGCGGGCCTGGTAACCGTCAAAAAAGGCGTTCAGCAGCGTGGGTTCAAAGCGCTGGCCGGTGGCAAGCAGCCAGGCCCAGGCGATGTCCAGCACACGCGGCGTGCCGATGGCTTCACCGGTGCTCAGCAGCGGCAGGTCGCGGAACCAGCCTGCGGGCAGGCTTTCGGTAACGTCGTCGAGCTGTTCGTCAATCAGCGCCAGGTTGTCCGACAGCCACTGCGCGGCCTGGCTGGCGTAAACGCCGGGTTCGATGTCGTGTTCAAGCACGGCAGCCGCTTCGCGCAATACCTGCGCATTGCGGCGCAAGCGGGCGATGAGTGCGGCGCCGCCGTCACGGCGGGTGATGGCGGCGTCATGACCCGCGGCGAGCGCGCGCCCACGTTCAGACATGGCCAGCGGTGCGAGCACATCACTGGCCATCGGCTCGGCGAGCGCGCCGCGCGCAGGCTCCAGGAAGTCGACCACCGACGGCGCCACACAGGGCGTGCCCGCCGGCAAGGCACGCAACAAGTCTGCCAGCTGCCGCGCGCGCAGCGTTGCTTGGGTGCCCTCATCAGGCATCGCAGGGCGTGCTGCGATGGCGCTACGCCACGAGGGCGATCAGCGCTGCGAAACCCCCAACCAAAATGACCGAGGTTGCGAAGCGGCGCGCCAACATCTGGTCCAGCCACTCGGTCCATTGCGAAAAGCGGTCGCTGAAATCCATCTCGTTGGTGCAGGCGTCCCGAAACAATCGGGCCGAGCCGTGGTGCAGTACCAGATCGGCGGCGGGCCAGCCCAGCAGGTCGGCGGCTGTGGAAGGCGCACTCAGGGTGCCCGGAAACAAAGGTGTGCGCATGGTGTGCTCCCCCAGCGGTTGATTTGGACTTCATCGTAGGCACTGCCGAGTGGTGGCCCTATCGGCCACCGGTGCGCCCGCAAGTAGGACGGGTCCGACAAGCCAGCGCTGTCAGCCGCCAACTGCACTGGCGCGCGACTGCGCTGCAGTGGAGCGCTCGGTGCCAAGGTGCGAGGCATCCTGGATCCTTTCCTGTTCAACCCACCGTTGACAGGATTTGATACCCCTTGGGGCATAGGACTTTGACCTGAAACAAGGAAAGCGGCGGGGCCTGCGGGCCGGCCAGGCCGCAGCTGATGCAGGTCAGTTCAGGCGCTGGCTGTGCGCTCGAACAGCCACTGTTGGCACCTCGGAGCCGGGCTCGCTGCCAAGAATGCTCGGCATGTAGCCAGGCGCGGCCCCGTCTTGTGTCAGTCTTGTGCGCCCAAGCCAAGATGCAGGCACGCCGCTGTGGCTCAAGGCTGGTGGCAGGCCATGGGTGGCTGGAAGAGTCCGCGTTCACTGGGCATCGGTTGCTGCACGCCAGACCGGCCGGGGTCAATCCAGTACCGCAGGCTTCAACAACAACCAGTCTGCAACCCGCTGCTCATACCCAGCTGCCGCGCGCAGCAGCGCTGCATCACC
>JANNMQ010001008.1:0-5105 GCA_031398045.1 Rubrivivax sp. | reverse complement strand
GCAAGAGCCGGCAGTGGGTGACCCTGGCCACCGCGCTGATCGAGCCACCGCAATGGCTGCTGGACCTTTATCGGCAGCGCCGCTGCAAGGGCATGGCGGAGTTGTATGAACTGCGACGCCTACATGGTGAACACCCGCAGTTCGTCGAGACCTGGATAGCGGATCGGGACTTCATTGCCCGCGATGACATCACGGCGCTGAAGGCCCAGCTGGCGGACGCGGTGGCGGGGTCAACTACGCCGGCACGGCCAGCCTCCGTGGCGTCACCTGACGCGGGCAAGGCAGGGCCGGAGCAACGGCCCAAGGCGGCATCACCAGCATTCATGCCCGCCGCACCCGCGAAGCCGCAGCAGAAGCAGAGCAGCCGGCTGCATGTGGAGATGGACGGGCAGGACTACCAGCTGGTGGTTTCCGTGGCCCCTGCCAAGGCGGGCTGCCTGTACGTGCGTCCCTTGAAGGGTGGGCCCCGTCTCCTGGCGCCGGCCGCCGCCTTGAAGCTGCGCGGATTTGTCAGCGGCTGAAGCAATGCATCGTCGCTGACAGCGGGAGCCCAACATCGGCGCCCGCGTTCCGTATGGGACCTCCTGGGACAGGTTGTCAAACGGTTTGACAAACCTGTTTGGGGCGCGACCCTCGACGAAATTCGCTCCTAAATCGTCGGGCTTGAGCCCTCGATTCGAGCTGAAACTAGAAACGGAAGTGAGTGCAGAGATAGGCGCGGTGGCGCCGTTGTCTGACACGCATTGCATGTCAGGAGGCTCGGGTATGGCACCCTCGTCACGCGATCGCAGCAGCGCGCTCGCCGGTGCGCTGTCTGCTTCCAGCTTGTAACTCAATCCCTTCACGAATCACCGCCCATCTGCTACGGCCCACTCGATGAGCTGATTCCAGAACCTGACTTCGACCGGCATCAAAAAAGTGCGATTGGCATCAGCGACAGCTCCAGGATGGTTGGGATACCTGTCACCGCGACGCTGAACGTGGCGATGCCAAAGGGCATCGCTATTCAACTGCAACCCTGACCGGTACTTGCGGTTCGGGCGTTATCGTCTGGGAAGCGCCAAATGTCGAACATCTGAACATCAGGCCTTGAATCCCACCCTTCGTCGTCCCGCATTGAACTGTCGAGGCGGCACAGGCTGAGAAGCCGAGCCTGCCCTGCCCAACCGCATCGAGCACATCGAGTTGGTGGCCCCTGAGGACGTGAGCCGCTTCAAGGCCCTTGGCGTGGTGGCGTCAATGCAGCCCAACCACGCCACCAATTCCGTCGCCTACCTGTTGCAGCGCATCGGTCCCCCCGTCTCGAGTCCCGGACCCGTTTTTGGCAATCGATCCTGAGCGCCGGCGTGTCCCTGGTCTTCAGTGCGGACCACGGCACTTCGCCGCTGAGCGCGCTGGTGCAGATCGCCGACGCCATCCTTCGCACCAGCCCGTTTGGCTTCCTCGAAGGCCAGCCCTGGCGGCCCGAGCAGGACCTGAGCTTCGAGCAGGCGCTGCACGCACGCCGACACGCAGGCGGGCGCCGCCATCACGCTGCGGAATGACCAGATCGGATTGATCACACCCGGCAAGTGGGCTGACTTCGTGCTGCTGGACGGCACCGTGCCTAAGCCCATGCAGCCGCGCCTGCGCCAGTTGCAGGTGCAGCAGACCCGGCTCGCATGGGCAGCGGTGTACGCCCGCCGCCGGTGAAGCGAACGCGCGCCGGCAGGGGATCAGCGCCCGAACGGCGCCCGTAACATCGAGCCATGCTTCCAACTGGTCCGGCCTGGCTACCGTTTTTGCGCGTCCTGATCCGTCTGGGCGAAGCCCAGATCCTGCTGCCGGCAGCAGCCTTGTCGATCCTGGCGCTCGTGCACCAGCGCCAGGGCCGGCCGTTGGCCGGCCGGTAGCTGGCTACGTTGGCCGTGGCGGTGGCCCTGACGGCGGCCAGCAAGGACGCCTTCATCGGCTGGGACATCGGCTGGTCGGCGCTGGACCTCACCGGCATCTCGGGTCGTGCGATGTTCGTCGCCGCGGTCTACCCGCTGCTGCTGGGTACGCTGGCGCCCGCCACGCCACGCGTCGCGCCTTGGCTGGCGATGGCCGCGGGTGTGGCACTGGCGCTGCTGGTGGGCGTCTCGCGCGTGACGGTACATGCTCATTCGTGGTCCGAGGTGGCGGCAGGGCTGATGCTGGGCGGCGTTGTTGGCGTGATTTCGCTGATGTGCGGGCACCTGACCGAATGCCGGGTCAAGCTGTGGGGGCCGTTGTCCACCGCGGCCTCGCTGTTGATGATGCCCGTGCATGCGCCGGCATCGAACAGCCATGCGCTGGTGACGCGGATGGCGCTGCCGCGGTCGGGCCGGCACAAGCCCCACACACGCGACGAGTTGCGGCGCAAGGTACCGGCCATCCGGAACATGTCCAGCGCCAGCAGAAGCGCCGTGGTCGGTGCGGGCCCGCTGATGGCGATGTTGAGGTTGTCCTCGCCGAGACGGGCCGAGTCGGGGGCAGCCTGGGGTCGGCCACGAGCGGCGTGCGCGACATGCCGCCCAGGCGCTGAGCCCGCTGCGTCGCCGGTTTGTCAGAGGCTGTCTGTCAGACCATGATCGACGCGGACGAATCGACGCTGAACCCAAGCGGGCGGCTCCACCGAGGGTGACCGAAAGCCGGCGACCGACTGCGGCGAGGGAACTTGCCTCTGCGATGGATTACCGGTTACGCTCGTTGCCCGATGTCATCATTCCGCCACAATTTTGCGCTAGGGCTCGCCGGAGCGGATGCGAGGGTGCTGTCGTGGTGGCGGGCTCTGTGCGCGCTTGCCGTGCTGAATGTTTGCCTGTGGCTGGCTGTATGGCATTTCGGGCCTGTCAGCGGTGTCCACGGGGATCTGCAGCTGGCGTTGTCCGGCGTCTACGTGCTGGTGTGCGCGTACCGCTCGGTGCTTCCCCGGGTGGACCTCGAGCGGCTGGTGGTTGTGGACACTCGCCTGTCCAGCATCTTCCTGGGCCGTGCCGCAGCCACGGTCGCCGAGATCTGTTTCGCGCTGCAGCTGGGGCTGCTGGTCCATCAGTTGGGCGTGCATGCCGGCATGCCGTGGGTGCAAAAGGCCGCCTGGGCTGTCCCGATGTTCATGGTGGTGGCCCAGGGTTTCTGCTGGCACAGCGTGCTGACGCTGAACCACATCACGCAGGCGGTCGAGTCCATGCTCTGGGCGGCGGGCTTTTCCTGGATGGCGGCCCTGCTAGGCGTCATCGCCCTGGACAGCAGTGGCTGGGTCAACTCATTGGCGATCTTCGGGATCCTCTGCTCGATGGCCTTCGTTGCCTATGTCCTGGGCGTGGACGCGCCGATGTACTGGCGCCGCTACCGCCACGGGCGGGCGCACGGGCAGGCCTACATGCGCCTGGACCAGGGCGCGCGCGACGCCTTGCACCGCCGCGTGCGCAGTGGCAGCTGGTCGGCATGGAAGGCCGATGCGCTCTGGCTGACGCCCTACTTCAGCTTCGGCGTTTGGGTCAGCATCGCGATGGTGTGTGTTCCCGGCGCCTGAGGACCTCGAAGGCGCGAGGCCGCGGCATCGCAGGCGGCGTCTGGGCCAGGCGGAACGGTCAAGGGGAGGCGCGGCAGCGAAAGCGTCGCTGAGACAGCGTGTAGAGCTGCAGTTCATGTGTGCAGGCAGCGCTCCCGGCCCGGAAACTGGTGTGGTGAGCCACTCTGTTCTGCACTTGTCGGCCGCGCGTCCAGCTTCTCGTCATCGAGCGGGTCCTTCAGGTTGAAGATGGTCCGCACCTGGTCGGCAGCGCCGGGCCGGCGCTCTGCAAGTTGCAGGACACGGCCGCGTCGATCGGGCCACTGAGCACAGCGGTGCGCCGCGGCGCCCCGTCCGCCGCCCAGGCCATCCAGCTGGCCCGGGTGGAGCAGGTGCAGCAGCGCACGGCCGAACGCGGCGACTGTCACTGAGTGGTCAGAGTGCCGTCACCGAGTGCCCGGATGATCGTTGGGTCACCACAGGTCGACCGCATTCGATGAGCATTCGCCACCTCGATCAATTGTTCGCCCCGCGATCTGTGGCTGTGAATGGCGCCTCGGAGCGACCGGCCAGCGTGGGCGGCACGGTCTGGAAGAACCTGCGACGGGGCGGCTTTCAAGGCACGCTCCACGCCATCAACCCGAAGTACACGCGGCTTTGCGGCGAGCCGGTTTTCGCGACCGTGGCGGAATTGCCGTCAACACCTGATCTGGCGGTGATCTGCACGCCGCCGGCCACCGTGGCAGGCCTGATCGATGCGCTTGGCGAACGCGGCACGCGCGCGGCTATCGTGCTGAGCGCCGGGCTTGACACCGCGCAGCGGCAGGCAATGCTGCTCGCGTCGCGGCGCCACCTGCTGCGCACCCTGGGGCCGAACTGCCTGGGCGTGCTGGCACCTCACATCGGCCTGAATGCCAGTTTTGCCCACACCGATGCGGCGCCGGGTTCGTTGGCCTTCGTGTCGCAGTCGGGTGCGCTGATGACCGCGATGCTCGACTGGGCGCAGGGCCGAGGCATCGGCTTTTCCTACTTCGTCTCACTCGGCGAGCATGCCGACGTCGATTTCGGCGACATGCTCGACTACTTGGCAAGCGATGCGAAGACCCGCGCCATTCTGCTGCACATCGAATCGATCGACGCGCCGCGCAAGTTCATGTCGGCTGCACGTGCGGCCTCGCGCAAGAAGCCGGTGCTCGTGGTCAAGTCCGGCCGCTCGGCGCAAGGCCAGAAGGCCGCGGCGTCGCACACCGGCGCACTGGCCGCATCCGACTGGTGTTCGATGCCGCGATCCGTCGCGCCAGCATGCTGCGCGTGGACACGCTGCAGGACTTGTTCGTTGCCGCCGAGGAATTGACGCACTTCCGTGGTCGCTTGAACACAACCTCGACCGACATGCCGGACCGGCTGACCCTGCTCACCAACGGCGGCGGCGCTGGCGTGATATCACCCATGCAGGTCGAGCCGGGACATGAGGATCCGCCATAGGCCGCGGGCGACCCGTCGCGCAGGGTTCAGGTGATCGCTCGCTTGTACGGCACGACCACCTGCGGGTCGACCTTGTTGACCCATCTTGCGTCCGTGGTCAAGTACA
>JANNMQ010000635.1:0-2093 GCA_031398045.1 Rubrivivax sp. | reverse complement strand
CTGGCCCGCCAGGCTCGGCATGCGTTGTTGCGCGAACCGCTGGTGTTGCCAGGCGACGGCCGTGTGCTGCAGCGCGTGGCCTGGTGCACTGGGGGCGCGCAGTCCTACTTTGAAGCCGCCATTCAAGCCGGTGCCGATGCCTTCATCACCGGCGAAATTTCAGAGCCGCAGGCGCACCTGGCGCGTGAAACCGGTGTCGCTTTTCTGGCCTGCGGCCACCACGCCACCGAGCGTTACGGCGCACCCGCGGTGGCTGCCCATGTAGCGGCGCAGTTCGGGCTGGAACACCGCTTCATCGATGTGGACAACCCTGCATGAGACACCCTGTGTCAACCCCCCGCTGTTTGAAGCAGCGATTGAGCCGCGCGATGAAGCGCAGGATCGTAGGTTTTTCGGTCCATCCAGGCGCGCCAGATGACGCGCAACCAGGCCCGCGCGAGGATGCGAATGGCGTGAGGATGATCGCAGCCCCTGCCGCGGGCCTTGGCGTACACGCTGGCGGCCCACGCGTTGGCGTGGCGCGAGTTGTCGGCCATGCAAGTCAGTGCGGCACGCAGTCGGTGGTTGCAGGCCCATCGGAACGTCACGGCCTTGGACTTGCCCGAGGCGTAGGTCACTGGAGCCACACCGGCCTCAGCGGCCAATTGTTCGTCGCTGTCGAAGCGCTCGCGCACGCTGCCCAACTCGGCCAGGATTTGCGCCGCGCAGATTCGCCCGGCGCGCGGGAAGCTCATCAGGATACGACCGTCCTCGATGGAGCTCACGTGGTGCTCAATGCGGCTGGACAGCAGCCGGATTTGTTCGACCAGGCGGGCCAGCGTTCGCGCCAAGCTCAGCGACAACTCGCCCTTGGCCTCCATCTCCAATTCCCCAAGGGCGACGCCCGGGGCTTGGTGCAGCCGCTGCAGCAGTTCTTCGGCGCTGCGCCGGCCGCTGTAGGCGTGCTGCGCGCAGAATGCGGCCATGCGCTTGGGCCCCAGGTGGCTGGCCGACTCTGGGGTGGGGTAGCGCTGGATGAAGGCCAGACCGATGGGCGAGTCCACATCGGCGAAGACCTCCGCAGCGCCGGGCCAGAACGACTGCAGCAGGCTGCGCAGTTGGTTGGCCAGCTGCACGCGGGTGGCTACGAGGTCATCACGCCCGCGCACCAAGGCGCGCAGCGCACGGATGTCGTCGCTCTGCGGGGCCAGCGGCTTGAAGCGGTGGCCGTCAGTGCGCAGCAAGTCAGCCAGCAGGTAGGCATCGCTGGCGTCGCTCTTGCCACCGTGGCTGCGGTAACGCGGGCGCGTGGCCTTGACCACGTTGGGGTGAATGGGCACGACCGAGAAGCCGGCCTCCAACAGCGCATCGACGATCAGACCCGATGGGCGCTCGATGGCCACAGCCGTGGCGCCTGCGCTGAGCAGACGACGGGACAGCTCGGCCAGGCCGGCGGCATCGTGTTTGATCTCGAACTGCGACTTCACGCTGCCGTGCTCGTCGATGACACAAACGGCATGCGTTTGGCTGGCCCAGTCCAGCCCGGCAAAGAAAGTACTCATGGACAGACTCCTGCAAGTTGCGATATGACTTGCCGTGTCGGAAGGCCTGGCGGGACGCTCACTGATAGGCGCTCCTGGCTGCACACCTTGGCGCTACACCCTGTAGCCCGTCTGGGTCTTCCGGCACCCCGAGGGCTGCGGGTCTCATGCGGGCCGTCGAGCGGCCAGCGCGCGGGGCAGTCACCCCGGGGGCACGGAAGTCGGAAGGAACCATCGGCGCTAAACAGGCGCCAAGTCAATGCCGCAGAACACAACCGCGTTGAACACGGGTTGACCACCGGGTGCTTCGCAGTTGTGGACAACACGACTCCAGGCCTGGCAGGGGCCAGTCGCGTTGTCCACAACCAAGCCCGGTGGACAACCCTGCACTGCGGCATGTCCCCGGTGTCAACGCTTGCAAAGGTAGTCCAGTGAGCCTGCCCGGCCGCCCGAAAGGCGAATACCGCAGTGCGCAGCACGAAGGTACACCAGCGAGCAAGGGTGCACCCCTGTTGTTGACGATGGGCGACGCCGCCGGCATCGGGCCTGAGACGGTGCTGCGTGCACACTTGC
>JANNMQ010000608.1:0-3986 GCA_031398045.1 Rubrivivax sp. | reverse complement strand
CGCGAAGCCGCCGACACCCTGCACCTGCTCGCCCAGCACTATCCGGTGCTGGTGGTTACCGGGCCCCGGCAGTCCGGCAAGACCACCCTGGCGCGCCAGGCCTTTGCCACCAAGCCCTACCTGTCGCTGGAAGACCCCGATGTGCGCGACGCCGCCAGCGCCGACCCGCGCGGCCTGTTGTCACGCCTGCCTGACGGCGCCATTCTTGATGAAGCGCAGCGTGTGCCAGCGCTGTTTTCCTACCTGCAAACCTTGGTTGACAGCGACCGCAGCCCCGGCAAATGGATCATCACCGGCTCGCAGCACCTGGGGCTGATGGCTGCGGTCACGCAGTCGCTGGCCGGCCGCGCAGGCCTGCTGCACCTGCTGCCGTTGGCACTGCCCGAAGTGATGCAAGCCCAGGCCAAAGCGCCGCTGGAAATGCTGCTGTGGCGCGGCCAATACCCGGCGCTGTGGGCCAGCAACATACCGCCCGCACTGTGGATGGCCGACTACGTGGCCACCTATGTAGAACGCGATGTGCGCCAGCTGGTGAACGTGCGCGACCTCGCCGCCTTTCAGCGCTTCCTGCGCATGTGTGCGGCACGCACGGCGCAGACCGTCAACCTCAGCGCGCTGGGCGCTGACTGCGGCATCACCGTCAACACCGCCAAGGCCTGGCTGTCGGCACTGGAGGCCAGCTACATCGTTTTCACGCTGCCCGCCTGGCATGCCAACCTGGGGCAACGCTTGGTGAAATCGCCCAAACTCTATTTTTACGATACCGGCCTGGCGGCCTGGCTGTGCGGTTTGCAAGACCCGCAGGCGCTGGCGCATTCGTCGCTGCGCGGCCCGCTGTTTGAAACCTGGGCGGTGGGCGAATTTTTGAAAGCGCGGTCCAATCTGCGCCTGTCGCCTTTGCTGCACCACTTTCGCAACGCCAACGGCCTGGAAGTGGACCTGGTGGTCGAAGCCGCTGGCGGCGCGTTGAGCGGGATCGAATTCAAGTCGGGCCAGACATTGGCCGGTGACTGGGTGCAGCCGCTGCACCGCTTTGGCCAGCTCACGGGAGCGGCTGAACGGGCCGTGGTGCACGGCGGCAATCTGGCCACGCAGCGCGACGGCGTGGAGATGGTGCCCTGGCAGGCCCTGCCCCGTTGGGCGCGGCAGTGCATGCAGCCGGCAGACCACAGGGCCTCTCCCTTGCCAGCGCCTAAGCCCAAGCGCCCAGCACGCGCCAGCGCCAAGCGGCGATGACGGCGCGCTTCTACATCGTCGGCGGTGCCGTGCGCGACGCGCTGTTGGGCTTGCCCGCCGCCGACCGCGACTGGGTGGCCGTGGGCACCACGCCGCAGGCGCTGCTGAGCCAAGGCTATCGCGCGGTGGGCAAAGACTTCCCGGTCTTCATCCACCCGCACACCGGTGAAGAAGTGGCGCTGGCGCGCACCGAGCGCAAGTCAGCCCCTGGCTACCGCGGTTTTGTAGTGCACGCTGCGCCCGAGGTCACCTTGGAAGAAGACCTGGCGCGGCGCGACCTCACCATCAACGCCATCGCCCAGGCCGAAGACGGCACGCTGGTCGACCCCTATGGCGGTCAACACGACATCAAGGCACGTGTGCTGCGCCACGTGTCGGATGCCTTTGTTGAAGACCCCGTGCGACTGTTGCGGCTGGCGCGGCTGGCCGCACGTTTCCCCGACTTTTCCGTGGCCCCCGAAACCGCGGCCTTGCTGCAGCAGATGGTGGAAGACGGCGAGGTGGACGCGCTGGTGCCCGAACGTGTGTGGCAAGAGCTGTCGCGTGGCTTGATGACGGTGCGGCCCAGCCGCATGCTGCAGGTGCTGCGCGACTGCGGCGCGCTGCAGCGCCTGCTGCCAGAAGTGAACCGGCTGTGGGGCGTGCCACAGCGCCCCGAATACCACCCCGAAGTGGACACCGGCCTGCACCTGTTGCTGGTGCTGGACCGCGCCGCCGAACTGCAGGCGCCGCTGCCTGCGCGCTGGGCTTGTTTGATGCACGACCTGGGCAAAGGCACCACGCCGCTTGAACTGCTGCCCCGCCACCATGGCCACGAACAGCGCAGCGCCAGGCTGGCGCGTGCGGTGGCCAACCGGCTGCGCGTACCCAACGACTGCCGTGAACTGGCCGACGTGGTGGCCCGTGAACACGCGCACATCCACGCCAGCGGCACGCTGAACGCCGCTGCGTTGATGCGTTTGTTGGAACGCTGCGACCTGCTGCGCCGCCCCGACCGGCTGGGTGCCGTGCTGCTGGCGTGCCAGGCTGACGCACAAGGCCGCACCGGGCTGCAAGCTGTGCCTTACCAGCCGGCGGCCCGGCTGCCCCCTTTGCTGCAAGCCGCGCTGGCCGTGGACAGCGCCCGCATCGCGGCGGCCGCTGCAGAGCGCGGCGCAAGTGGGCCCGCCATAGGCGACGCGGTGCGCGCAGCACGGGTGCAGGCGCTGCACGACTGCTTGTCAACCAGCGGCAGCGTGCCGCCAGCTGCTGCAGCAACTGCAGAGCCCACAGGTCCGGCGGGGCCGTCGGTCAACACCGCCGTTACGGCGCCTTCAGCCACTCCGGCATGCCGCCCCGGAACCAATAGACCTGCTTGAAGCCTGCAGCCAGCGCGGCGCGGCTGGCCTTGTAGCTCTTCCAGCATTCAGCACCATTGCAGAAAAAAACCGTGGGCTGGTTTTTGTCCAGCGCGGCCAGGCCTGCAAAGTCGTCGACCTTGGCGTCGTAGACCACGTCTTTCAAGCTCTTTTCAACATAAGGCACCCAGCGTGCACCTTCGATATGGCGCTGCTGAAATTCAGCCTGCGTGCGGGTGTCCACCAGCACAGCGCCCTGGGCCTGCAAGCGTTTCACGCTGGCGGCGTCCACCAGCGTGGCGCCAGGCAGCGCCGTGGGCGTGAAGGTGCCCCATTCAGCCACACGCTGGTAGGCCGCAGGCTCGCTGCGCAGGGCCACCGGCTTCAGGCCGGCGGAGCTGGCAGAACCCTCGAACCAACGCGCCACGCGGCCGCGCACATCGGCTGCCAGGCTGGCCTTCACCGCCACCGACAAACCGCCCGGCACCGGGCCCGAGGTGGACAGCTGTTTGGCTTCGCCGGGATTGGTCTTGGACCAGGCTTCCCAGTCGGCGCGGCGTATCACCGTGGCATCGGCCAGGTTCATCGTCAGCGCCGTCAAGCCAGCCTGCGGATAGCGTGCAAACTGCACCTGTTTCAAATCGCGGAACGACAGCGTCTGCGCAGTCAGCATGCCACGCGCCAGGTAGGTGTAGATCGAATCTTGCTGCGGCAGGTAAAGGCGGCCCTGGCCACGCAACGCAGGCACATTGGCCAGGCTGGCCTTGCCAATCAGCAGGTATTGCTCTTCAGCCTCGGTGCTGCCCACCAGTTCATAACCGTGCGCCAAGGCCGAAGCCACCACCTGCGGCGGCGCGATAAACACATCGGGCCCGGCACTGCGCGTCAGGCGCATGGCATCACTCAGGTCTTCAGAAGCCTGCACTTTCACCGGCTGGCCCAGCAGTTTGCCAAGGCCCGCTTCCAGCGCGCTGCGCGACACCAACAGGCCATCCTTGCGGTCGGTGGGCTCAATGGCCAACAGCACATTCAGCTGCGCCCAGGAAGGTATGCAAACAGCCAGGCCGGCAAAGAACAGCAACCTCGGCACCAAGCTCGGCACCCACTTCGATACCAACCTGCACACCCGCTGCAAACCGCACTTCAGTGCACCCGGTGGCGGGGCCAGCCGGCTTTCGGAGAAAACGATCATCTTGGCGCCGCTCAAGACACTGTGTGGAACTCCCCATGGTCTTCTTCTTGGCCGATGCCTGCCATCGGTAGGCATCGGCAGGCATCGGCACTTTTCTGTGAAGTGTGACACCATGCCACGCAACTGCAGCCCTCATACACCGTTGCTGGAGCAAATACCTATGAAGCTGGCTGAGGGCATCAAGAAACACGGCTTTCGCAAGTGGTACGAACGTGAGCTGC
>JANNMQ010000590.1:0-2035 GCA_031398045.1 Rubrivivax sp. | reverse complement strand
GTGGGGGCCAGGCAATTGACGCGGATGTCGAATTTGGCGCCTTCGATGGCCAGCGTCTGCATCAGGCCCACCAGCGCCATCTTGGCCGCACCGTAGTTGGCCTGGCCGAAGTTGCCATACAGGCCCGATGACGACGTGGTCATGACGATGCGTCCGCGCTTCTGTGCCGTCATCACCGGCCACACCGCATGGGTGCAGTGCACGGCGCCCATCAGGTGCACGTCGACGACGCTGCGAAAGTCTTCCAGCGTCATCTTGGCAAAACTCTTGTCGCGCAGGATGCCGGCGTTGTTGACCAGGATGTCCACCCGGCCCCAGGCGTCCAATGCCTGCGCCACCATCGCGGCCACGGCGGCGGGGTCGGTGACCGACGCGCCGTTGGCCAGCGCCTGGCCGCCTGCCGCCTTGATCTCGTCCACCACCGCCTGCGCCGCCACGGGCGAGCCGCCCGCACCGTCGCGGGTGCCACCCAAGTCGTTGACCAGCACAAGGGCACCGCGCGCAGCCAGCGCCCGTGCATGGGCTCGGCCCAGGCCACCGCCTGCGCCTGTGACGATGGCCACACGGCCCGTAAAGTCGAGTTTCATGGTGTTCAAGCAGCCGCAGCCGGCACTCAACGGGCCGGTGGCAGGAAGGGTGAAGTGAAGGTGGCCCGGCTCGCCCGGGGCTGGCGATTTATACCGTATGCCTGCTTGCAAGCCGCCACCGCCCCCCGCGCGGTGCTACCCACGCCAGACGCTCAGCCGCGCAGCAGCGCCCCCACCAAGGCGACCAGCAGCAGCAGCGCTGCCACCGACGCCGGCCACAGCCACATCGGGCGTTGGTGCTGACGGCGGCGTGGGGCGGTGTCGCCATGCGCAGCAGCGGCTTGTTCAACCTGCCCCGCCGGTGGGTGATGGGATGGCGCTGCCGAACCCACGGCGGGCTCTTCATCCAGCCGTCGGCGCAGACCGTCGATGTCTTGCAGCCGCTCGTGTGGTCGTACTGTCAGCCCGGCGTCTATGGCGGCCAAAAACGACGGGCTGTAGCGGCCACGGCCCACTTTGCGTGCACTGACCATGTCGTCCTGCACCATGCGCGCCAGCGAAGGTGGTGGCGGCCGGCCAGCAACGGCGGCATACATCACCGCGCACAGACCGTAGACATCGGTCCACGCGCCCTGGCGCACGGTGATGGCGCCGTCGGCTTGTTCAACGGGCGCGAAGCCGTTGTCTCCTGCGGCAGCGCCAGGTTGTGTAGTCCGCGAGCACGCCCTGCCCGCGGCACCAAAACCCAGCAGCAACGGACGCGGCGCGTGGCCCAGATAAGACCCCGCGCGGTTGTCAAATTGCAGCCAGATGTTGCGCAAAGACACATTGCCGTGATGACCACCACGTTGGTGGAGAGCCTGCAACGCGTCCATCAGCGGCGCCAACAATTGACGCAACCAGACTTCGCTGGGCGGTGTGCCCAACCCGGCCAGCCATTGATGCAAGGTGTCGCCTTCCAGCAAGGGCATCACCTGGTAAGCCGTACCGTCTTGGCGCCAGCAGCGCAGCAGCGGCACCAGCGCGGGGTGCTGCAGCGCCATCAACAAATCTGCCTCGTTCACAAAAGCCTGCAGGCCTTGGGCGTAGGCCGCTGCAAGGGGTGGCGACAGCGGCAGCACCTGGCCGCTGGCGGTGCGCTGGCACAGCGCGCCGGGACGGTATTCCTTCACCACCACAACGCGTTGACTGTCCGTGTCAAAAGCGCGGTAGACCGTGGCCGTGTCACCCACCGCCAGCACCTGCTGGATGCGCAGGTGTTGCAGCCGGTGGCCCACCGCCAGCGCTGGGGTGGCCACCGCGGCCGTTGCAGGTGCAGGTGCAGGTGCAGTTGCAGTTGCAGTTGCAGGCGCAGGTGCAGTTGCCAGTGACTGTGCCGGTGCAGCGTGCGCAGGCCGATGGTTGGCAGCCTCTTCCAATGGCCCGGTTGATGTTTCACCTGCCGGTGCAAGGGCACGCTCGGCTGAACGCGCAATGGCAGACCCGGCTGCAGGGCTTGCTGCCGGGTC
>JANNMQ010000586.1:0-2624 GCA_031398045.1 Rubrivivax sp. | reverse complement strand
CTGTCGGGCGTGCGCATGGCCGCCGCCGCCTTGGGTGTGCAGCCGGTGGTGGCCGAGATCGACCGCAGCAAATGGGACTTGGCGCTGGCGGCCGGCGCCACGCGCTGCATCGACCCCACCGAAGCCGATGCCACGCGCGCTTTCATGAAGGCCACCGGTGGCGGCGCCGCTGCGGCCATCGACTTTGTCGGCGCAGCGGCCACGTTCTCGTTTGGACTGTCTGCGCTGCGCAAAGGGGGTCAGCTGGTGTGTGTGGGCCTGTTCGGCGGCGTGGCACCGGTGATGCCCGCCACGCTGCCGCTGCGCGCGGTGTCGATCACCGGTTCTTACGTTGGCAGCCTGGCCGAGATGGGCGACATGATGGCGCTGGCGCGCCAGGGCGGCCTGCCGGCGCTGCCGGTCACCAGCCGCCCGCTGGCCGAGGTGAACGAATCCTTGGCCGCATTGCGCAGCGGCGCCATCCGTGGCCGCGCGGTGATGCAAGCTTGACTTCCATCATGCAGGGCAACGCCCTGATCCACACAGGCTTGCACACCCAGCGGTAGCAGAACCCGCGCAGGCTGCAACGGTGGTGCTGCTGGACATGTGGTCGTCACGCGCAGACCGCCAGACGGTTCCTATTCGTCACCACCCGCAAAAACCTGTGCCAGTGTCGACTCCAGCGCCACCAGCGCTGCTTCTGCCTCCGCACCTTGCCGCGCCCAGGCCCGGGTGCGCGCCAGCAAGGTGGTGGCCGCGCTGTGCGCGCGCCGTGCATCGCGCTGCACCTGCTGGCGGCGGTGCAGCAGCCAGGGTGTGTCGGGTGCGCCCGGCAGCAGCAAAGCGCCCGGCGGCGCCAGCGCCAACCATTCGCGCAGGCAGGTGTTCACCAGCGCCAGCCCAGGTGGGTCAGCGGCAGCTTCGGCGCCGCGCTGGTGCTGCAGGTCACCACGCGGTGCCAACGCTTCGTCCACCAGTTGCTGCGTCAGGCCGTCGCGCAGCCGCAGATCGCTGCACACACGCTGCACGTCCAGCTGCAAATGGCCTTCGCTTTGCGCCAGCAGCGGTGCACCGGCCTGCAAGGGGCCGCCGCTGAGCAGTTTGCGCAGTCGGTGCAGGGTGACTTCCAGCGACTTCTGCGCGGCCGCGCCGTCGGCATCGGGCCACAGTGCGTCGGCGGCAGTCGCCATGCCCAGGCCCATGCCGGGGCTGCAGGCCAACAAGCGCAGCAACTCCAGCGGCTTGGCTTGCGGTTTGGGCTGACGCGGCTGCGCCTGGCCGTGCAGCCGCAGTTCAAACCCCCCCAGCAAGCGCATCCACAGCGGCCAGGGCCAGTGGCGGCCGGCATCGGGCGGTGCCGGCAGCGCGCGCTGGCGCACCACGTCGTTGACAAAACCCGGCTCCACACCCTGGCGCAGCGCCGCCGCACACACACGCGCCGCCCAGGTCGGCAGCAAGCGAAAAAACATCGTGTAGCGCAGCTGCGCAGCCAGCGCCAAGCCCTGCGCCAGCGCATGGTTAGGGGCGGCATCGGCGGCATCGGTGGCCGTGGTGTTGTGCAGCGCCTGCACCAGCAAAGCCAGGCATTTGAAGACGGCTGCATCACGCCCGGCCAGCATCTGCGCTTGCTGTTGCAGCAGCGCCAGCGCGTCGGGCACCCGCCCCAGCGCCAGCCAGATTTGCGCCTGGTCGGTGTGGCATGACGCGCGCTCGGCGTTGCTGAAACCCGCCTGCTGCGCCAGCGCCAGCGCTTCATCCAAAGCCGCCGCGGCGCTGGTGGCCTGGCCCTGCAGCAAAGCCAAACGCGCGCGCATCTGCGCCAGCTCCACACGCTGCGCAGGCCGGCCGGGGCCCCAGGCGGTGGCCAGGCCGGCTTGCAGCTTGTGCGCCTCGACCAGGCGGCCCTGGTCCAGCAGTAAACGCAGACTGGCCAGGCCCAGCAGCGTGCCGATCTGTGGCTGCGTCTGCGCACGCTGCAGCCCGGCCTGCCAGGCCGCCTGTGCAGCGTCGAAGCGGCCCACCTGGTAATAAGCAAAACCCAGCGTGTACAGCCAGCGCGCGGCCGGCAGGTCAGCCACCCCACCCAGCACCGCCGGTGTGCCCACGGTGCCGGCCAGCAGGTCGAACTGCTCGTACTGCTGGCGGGCAAACTGGGCATTCACCAGCACACTGGCCACCAGCAGCTGTTCGTGCGCCGGCCGCGCTGCCGTCAGCGGCTGCCACAGGCGGTGCAGCCAGGCCAGCGACGCGCGGTCGTCACGGTGGGCGGCCGTGCCCGCGGCGGGTGTTGAAGCCGGCGAAACGGGCTGCAGCACTGCGCGTGCCACCTGCCCCAAGTGCCACCACAAAACCTCATCGGCACCGGTTGCGGCAGCCGGTGCTGCGGCGTCCAGCACAGGTGCTGCGCGGGCCAACCAAGTGGTCACTGCTTCCATCGCGCCGATGTCACACAAACACAGCGCCAGCGCGATGCAGGCGTCGATGCCAGCCGCTTCAGGGCAACCCGCTGCAAGGTGGCCGTGATGGGCCAGCGCCAGGCAAGCCAGCGCTTCTTCGCTTTCGTGCAGCAGGCCCAGCAGACCACGCCAGCGCGCCAGCTCAGGGCTGCGCTGCAGTTCGGCAGCGGACAGCGGCAGGCACACCGC
>JANNMQ010000530.1:0-2549 GCA_031398045.1 Rubrivivax sp. | reverse complement strand
TCGATGTCTTTCTGGATGCGCGACACGATGTCGCGGCGGTGGCCGCGTGCACGCAGCACCGCCATGGCCAGGGCCGCCAGGCGCCAGGGGTGCCGCAGCTCGAAACACAGGTCCAGCAGTTCGCGGTACATCTGGTTCAGGCCCAGCCGGTGCGCGATGGGGGCGTAGATCTCCAGGGTCTCGCGGGCGATGCGCTGGCGCCGCGCTGGCGCCATGGCCTGCATGGTGCGCATGTTGTGCAGGCGGTCGGCCAGCTTGATGAGGATGACACGCACGTCGCGCGACATCGCCAGCAGCATCTTGCGAAAGCTTTCGGCCTGGCTTTCTTCGCGGGTGCTGAAGTGCAGCTTGTCCAATTTGGTCAGGCCGTCCACCAGATCGGCCGTGGGTGCGCCAAATTTTTCGATCAGCTCGACCTTGGTGATGCCGCAGTCTTCGATGGTGTCGTGGGTCAGCGCGGCCATGATGGCCTGGGCGTCCAGCCGCCAGTCAGCGCACAGCCCGGCCACAGCGATGGGGTGCGTGATGTAGGGCTGGCCACTGGCGCGAAACTGGCCCAAGTGGGCGCCGTCGGCGAACTTGTAGGCCTCGCGCACCAGTTTCAGGTCGGCCTTGCCGAGGTAGGACAGCTTCTCGGTCAGTGCCGCGAAGGTGGTGGCCTCGTCACCGGGCCCCAGGGTGGGCGGCACCACAGTGTGCCGCTGCAATCCCTGCAGGGCAGCGGGCAAAAGTTCGGCAGCCAGTGAGCGTAGACCCATGCCCGGAATTTAGCCTGTATTGCATGGCCACTGCGGTCGCTGCCCAAGCCACGCCGTGGCTGCAAGTTGCAGACCCAAAAAAAGCGCCCCGCCGGTGAGGCGGGGCGCTGGCGCAAAGCAGTGGGCCGTGGGTCAGCTCAGACCGGCACCTTGCGCAACATTTCGATGCCCACTTCGCCAGCGGCAATTTCGCGCAGCGCTGTCACGCCCGGCTTGTTCTTGGTTTCAATCTTCGGTGCATGGCCCTGGCTCAACATGCGTGCACGGTAGGTGGCTGCCAGCACCAGCTGAAAGCGGTTGGGGATTTTTTCCAGGCAGTCTTCGACGGTGATGCGGGCCATGTGGAAACCTTTGTGTGTGTATTCAGGCTGTGAGGCTGCGCCACAGCGGACAATGGCAATGGGCGACAGGCATCAGCTCAGATTCAGACCAAACCCAATGCAGCAAACACGTGTGAACGGTTGCGAAACTGGGCGGCGTACTTCAGTCGCTGCGAGTGCACAACCGTTTTTAGGTCGAACAGCGCTGTTTCAAACAAGCTGTTGATGATAACAAAGTCGAAGTACCGGGCCTGGGCCACTTCTTCACGGGCGTTGGCCAAACGCTGGGCGATCACCGGGGCCGGGTCTTCACCACGCCGGTTCAGCCGCTGCGCCAGCTCTTCCCAGCTGGGCGGCAGGATAAAGATCAGCACCGCGTGAGCAAAAAGCTGCTTGATCTGCAGCGCACCCTGCCAATCAATCTCCAGCACCACGTCCTGGCCCTGCGCCAGCCTCTCTTCGATGGCCTTGCGGCTGGTGCCGTACAAGTGCCCATGCACCTGTGCCCATTCAAAAAACTCACCCCGCTCGGCCATGGCACGAAAGTGGATTTCGTCGGTGAAATGGTATTCGCGGTCCTGCATTTCCTGGCCGCGCGGAGCCCGCGTGGTGTGCGAGACCGACACCGCCAGTCGCGAGTCCAGTTCCAGCAGCGCCTTGACCAGGCTGGACTTGCCTGTGCCACTGGGTGCTGCCACGCAAAAGAGATTGCCGGGTGTTTCCATGCGCGGATTTTGACCCAGACCCCGAAACCCGCATTCTGGTCCGCAGCGCTGCTTTGCCTCGGGTTTGGGCTGGATGGACACAGTTGGTTGCCAAGCTGGTGGCTTGCCAGTGGGCCGCTCCCCCGCTCGGGGGGGACCCATGGGGATGATCCAGCAGCACCCGGAACCTAGACTCGCTGGAACCCGTTTGCAATCCGTTTGCAATCCGCTTGCAACCCGTTTGCGATCTGTCTGAACCCCCGTCCGCAGCCGTTCGCACGTTGTAGCGAGCGGGTCGGAAGGGGGCACCCCAGATGGCCCCAGCCGCTGCACTGCACACCCCTCAGGAGCTCCCCATGTTTGTCTTTTCCCCCACTGCACGTGCCCTTCGGTTCAGCTTGGGTGCCGCTTTTCTGGCTGGCCTGGCGCTGACTTCCATCGCCCAGGCACAGACCATCTCCATCACCGAGATGACCGCCCGCGGCAATTCGTTGCTGAACGCCGCCGTGTCTGAAACGCTGGTTGACACGGCTGCCGGCGCCGCGTCTTTTGTCGATGTTCAGGGCTTCGGTTTTGACAACGGCAGTGGTGCTCGCATGCACAGCTATGGCAGCAGCAACGGCGTATTGGGCTCACGCTCCTCGGGTTTTGGGGTCTTTGACGTCACGGGCAGCTTGGTGATCAACCTGACGATCAGCAACGACCAGGCCACCGCGCAAAACGCAGTATTCAGCTTCCACATCGCCCCCGGCTTGTTGGAATTGACC
>JANNMQ010000520.1:0-2137 GCA_031398045.1 Rubrivivax sp. | reverse complement strand
GACAACAACATGCAGATCGTGCAGCCCACCTCGGCAAGCCAGATTTTCCATCTGCTGCGCCGGCAGGTGGTGCGGCCGTTCCGCAAGCCGCTGATCATCTTGACGCCCAAGTCGCTGCTGCGTGCCAAGGACGCAACTTCGCCGTTGTCGGAGTTCACCCGCGGCGAGTTCCGCACCGTCATCCCTGAGGTGGATGCCAAGCTGGTTGCCGACAAGGTCAAGCGCGTCATTGCCTGCTCGGGCAAGGTGTACTACGACCTGGTGAAAAAGCGCGAAGAGCGCAAGGCCAGCGACGTGGCCCTGCTTCGTGTGGAGCAGCTTTACCCGTTCCCGCACAAGGCCTTCGCCGCCGAAATGAAGAAGTACCCGAATGCCAACGAAGTGGTGTGGTGCCAGGACGAGCCGCAGAACCAGGGAGCCTGGTTCTTCGTGCAGCACTATGTGCACGAAAACATGAACGAAGGGCAAAAGCTGGGTTATGCCGGCCGCCCGGCATCAGCCTCGCCCGCGGTGGGTTATTCGCACCTGCACCAAGAGCAACAGAAGGCGCTGCTCGAACAGGCCTTCGGCAAGCTCAAAGGCTTTGTGCTGACGAAATAAGGCCCACCCTCGCAGCGCCTTCGGCCCGGCGTAGCCGGTTCCGCGGCGGCTGCTGGAAGTGCCCGCGCTGTCGCGGTGGGCTTCTAACAATCAAATTGAGATGAATCATGGCAATCGTTGAAGTGAAAGTCCCGCAACTGTCCGAATCGGTGGCCGAAGCCACCTTGTTGCAGTGGAAGAAAAAGCCCGGCGACGCCGTGGCCATCGATGAAATATTGATCGAAGTTGAAACCGACAAGGTGGTGCTGGAAGTGCCGGCGCCCGCGGCAGGTGTGCTGGTGGACATCGTGCAGGTTGATGGCGCCACAGTGGCTGCCGAGCAGCTGATTGCCCGCATCGACACCGAAGCCAAGGCGGGCGCCGCCGCGCCTGCCGCTGCCGCAGCACCTGCTGCAGCTGCCGCTGCACCTGCCGTTGCAACAGCGGCCTCCCCCGGCGCCAGCAAAGCCGGCGTGGCCATGCCTGCAGCAGCCAAACTGATGGCCGACAACAACCTCGCTGCGGGTTCGGTGTCCGGCACCGGCAAGGACGGCCGCGTGACCAAGGGTGATGTGCTGGGTGCCGTGGCCAGCGGTTCTGCCGCCACGGCTGCCGCCACGGCTGCCGTTGCCGCCCTTGCCGCTGCGCCCAGGCCCGCTGCGGCAGCGGCCGCTGCGCCAGCGCCCCGGGTGCTGCAGGCCGTGGCCGCGCCCATGACCAACAACCTGGGCGAACGCCCTGAACAGCGTGTGCCGATGTCGCGGCTGCGCGCGCGCATCGCCGAGCGGCTGGTGCAGTCGCAAAGCACCAACGCCATCCTGACCACGTTCAATGAAGTGAACATGGCGCCCGTGATGGAGATGCGCAAGAAGTTCCAGGACAAGTTCGAAAAAGAACATGGCTGCAAACTGGGCTTCATGAGCTTCTTTGTCAAAGCCGCTGTGGCCGCGTTGAAGAAGTACCCCGTCATCAATGCCAGCGTGGACGGCAACGACAACGTCTACCACGGTTACTTCGACATCGGTATTGCCGTCGGAAGCCCGCGTGGCCTGGTGGTGCCGGTGATCCGCAATGCCGACCAGATGAGCTTTGCCGACATCGAAAAGAAGATCGCCGAATACGGCCAAAAAGCCAAGGACGGCAAACTGGGCATTGACGAACTGACGGGCGGCACGTTCAGCATCAGCAACGGCGGAACTTTCGGCAGCATGTTGTCCACGCCCATCATCAACCCGCCACAAAGCGCCATTCTGGGTGTGCACGCCACGAAGGACCGCGCCGTGGTTGAAAACGGCGTGGTGGTGGTGCGGCCGATGAACTACCTGGCGATGAGCTACGACCACCGCATCATCGACGGCCGCGAGGCCGTGCTGGGCCTGGTGACGATGAAGGACGCGCTGGAAGACCCCGCCCGCCTGCTGTTCGACATCTGATTGAGGGCTACTGCGCGGCTCCATGGCGGCGTGGGGGGGGGCGCCCCCCCAAACCACCAAAGGCAAAAGAACAGAAAGTGACGAGGCCACACCCCCCGCCACCCGAGCCCCAGACGCCGCCGTTG
>JANNMQ010000505.1:0-1947 GCA_031398045.1 Rubrivivax sp. | reverse complement strand
GCCCGCACCGCAAAAGGAGCAACATGGCCAGGCCATGCTGAAGGCGATGATTGCGGCGGCCAAGTCTGATGGCCATGTGGACGAGCACGAGATGGCGCTGCTGGACGGCGAATTGAACCGCAGCCCCGCCGATCCGGCACTGCGCGATTGGGTGAAAGGCGAGTTGTCCCGCCCGCTGGATGCGGCCGACGTGGCAGCGACGGCGACCAGCCCAGAAATGGCGGCTGAAATTTATCTGGCCAGCCTGCTGGTGGTGGACAAAAGCAGCGCGGCCGAGAGGGCCTATCTGGACCAGCTGGCGGCAGGCTTGTGCCTGGCGCGCGTCCTCCAGCACTAGCTGGAAGCTCGTGTCAACGCTCGTTGAGTTGGCTGTGCTTGGCGGCACACCACGCGGGGTTGCGTTGCGCGTACGCCACAACCAATCGGCCACTCAGGCACGCACCGGGGTGCAGAGGGTGCACCGGGCGGCGGGCAATCCCGGACAATTGCAGACTGGGTGGGCAGTGGCAAAACCCCGCCCACCCAGCCCCCCGCTTCTGCAACACACCCACCATGACCGCCAGAACCCTGTACGACAAGCTGTGGGACGAACATGTCGTCCACACCGAAGAAGACGGCACGGCCGTGCTGTACATCGACCGCCACCTGGTGCACGAAGTCACCAGCCCGCAGGCTTTTGAAGGGCTGCGCCTGGCTGGCCGGCGCGTTTGGCGCGTCAGCTCCATCGTCGCCACCGCCGACCACAACACGCCCACCACCGGCTGGGCTGATGGTTACGACGGCATCACCGACCCCATCAGCAGGCTGCAGATCACGACGCTGGACGCCAACATCAAAGCCAGCGGCGCCGCAGCCTATTACCCGTTCATGGACAAGCGCCAGGGCATCGTGCATGTCATCGGGCCCGAGAGTGGTGCCACGCTGCCGGGCATGACGGTGGTCTGCGGCGACAGCCACACCAGCACCCACGGCGCTTTTGGCGCGCTGGCCCATGGCATTGGCACCAGCGAAGTTGAACACGTGATGGCGACGCAGACGCTGCTGGCCAAAAAAGCGAAAAACCTGCTGGTGCGCGTGAACGGCGTTGCCGGCGCCGGCATCACGGCCAAGGACATCGTGCTGGCCATCATCGGCAAGATCGGCACTGCGGGCGGCACCGGCTACACGATTGAATTTGGTGGTTCCGCCATTCGCGCGTTGAGCATGGAAGGTCGCATGACGGTGTGCAACATGGCTATCGAAGCCGGTGCCCGCGCCGGCCTGGTGGCTGTGGACGACAAAACCATCAGTTACTGCAAGGGCCGCCCTTTTGCGCCCACCGGCCCTGAATGGGACCGCGCGGTGCTGCATTGGCGCACGCTGCAGTCCGACGAAGGTGCCCAGTTTGACGCCGTGGTGGAACTGGATGCAGCGCAGATCCTGCCTCAAGTCACTTGGGGCACGAGCCCGGAAATGGTGCTGCCAGTGGGCGCCCGCCTGCCCGACCCCGACAAGGAAAAAGACGCCGTCAAGCGGGGCGCCATGGAACGAGCCCTGGCCTACATGGGCCTGCAGCCGGGCAAGGCCATCACCGACATCATGGTCGACAAAGTGTTCATCGGCAGCTGCACCAACAGCCGCATCGAAGACCTGCGCGCCGCCGCGGCGGTGGTCAAACACGCCGGTCATCGCATCGCACCCAACATCAAATTGGCGCTGGTGGTGCCCGGCTCGGGCCCGGTGAAAGCGCAGGCTGAAGCCGAGGGCCTGCACACCATCTTCTTGGCCGCTGGTTTTGAATGGCGCGAGCCCGGCTGCAGCATGTGCCTGGCAATGAACGCCGACCGGCTGGAGCCCGGCGAGCGTTGCGCCAGCACCAGCAACCGCAACTTCGAAGGCCGCCAGGGTGCTGGCGGCCGGACGCACCTGGTCAGCCCTGCCATGGCCGCTGCTGCTGCGCTGCACGGC
>JANNMQ010000448.1:0-3443 GCA_031398045.1 Rubrivivax sp. | reverse complement strand
GGCCAGGATGCCACACGCGAGGAAGGCGTCCAACTCGTC
Source organism: Rubrivivax sp. (assembly GCA_031398045.1). Classification (GTDB taxonomy): domain Bacteria; phylum Pseudomonadota; class Gammaproteobacteria; order Burkholderiales; family Burkholderiaceae_C; genus Rubrivivax. The sequence goes on along the minus strand of JANNMQ010000448.1, from coordinate 3,404 downwards.
TTTGACGAATTGCGGCAAGTCGGCGCCAGCCTCGGCCTGTGCTTGCCCGATGAAAGTCGCGGCGTGCTGCTGCACCAAGCGGTACAGCGTGGTCTGTTCCGGGCTGTGGCGCTCGTAGTGGACAGGGGCGCCATCCGGGGCCCGCTGGGGCTGCCGGCCGACGGCTTGCACGCAAGGCTCCCGAAGTGGTGAGCCCGCACGGTCTCAAGCCTTGCGTTTTGCCTCAATCGCCCTGAATGCTGCCTGCCGATGGGCGCCCTCAGGCGCTGGGGCCAACGGTGTCTGTGTGCAGGCCCGACCGGCGGCTTCGGGGCGGCCGCATCAGGACAGCGAATGTCCGTTCCGGGTCGAAAGGACCAATTCACCGCCAGCGGGAGCAGTCGTTGGCCGGGCATTGTTGCCGAGTGACTGAATCTCCCGGGGGCCGTACAGCCAACGAAGGTCAGGTTCCGAGGTACTCCTGACAGCTGTTCAGGAGATCGGCCAAAGTCGGGTATTGGCGTCCGCCGACATTCGCCCGCCAAGTCTGGCCGACTGCATTCAGTCTGTTGCTGGCACACAGGGCCAGGCCCTGAACTCCGGCGATGGCCCGCCGTTCCACCCCCATCACCTGCCCAGCCAGCGCGCCTCCAGCCACGACCCGCTTTGCACCGCGTTCTTGGCGCCTGCCACCAGCAGGTCCACCGCACACCGCACGTGCGGCCCCGTGGGCCTGCTGGTGGGCAAGGCCAGCACGATGGTGCGGGTGATGGCGGGCTCGGCCAGCGGGGCACCGCTGAGTTGGCCTGACCGCAGGTCGTCGGCCACAGCAATGGGGGGAAGGATGGTCAGCCCGTGCCCGCCCAACACCAGGCTGCGCTGCACGCTCAGGGCATTGGTCTCGGCCGCGATGGTGAGTTCCACCTTCGACACTGCACAGGCGTGATCCACCAGCGTTCTGATGCCGTGCGGGGCACTGGGCAGCACCAGGGGCTTGCCCATGAGCCGGGCCAGGGGCACCGGCTTGTGGCGGCGCAGCTTCGCCTCTATGGGCCCAATGACCCACAGCGGCTCTTCGATGAGCGGCTGCGTCTGCACGTCGGAAGAGCGTTCGGCGCCATACAGCAGCGCGGCGTCGACTTCGCCGGATTGCAGACAGTGCATCAGGGTACCGGCATAGCCCATCGCCAAACGGATGCGGATGCCGGGGTAGGCAGCGGCCAGGCCCGCCACCAACGGCCCCGACAAGCTGTCAATGGTGCTGGGCAGCAAACCCAGCGTCACCAGACCGCCGATGCCCACCCTGGCGCCTGCGATCTCGGCCTGTGCCCGGTCCAGCTCCAGCATGGCGCGGCGCGCATAGACCGCCAGCGTGCGCCCTGCATCGGTCAGCACCATGCCGTGCCGCTCGCGCTGGAAGAGCGGTGACCCGATGGACTGCTCCAGCAGCAGAATCTGCCGCGACACCGCAGGCTGAACCAGGTGCAACACTTCGGCGGCACGGGTCACGTTGCCGGTGTCGGCCACCGTCAGGAACGCGCGCAGCTGTTTGAAGTCCATGGCGGGGTGTCGCAGTCGCTGAACGTGTTTCCTGAACACGATTGCTGAACGTGATGGTGGGATGCGCTTTCTCTATTTCACAAGACCTGCCATCAGATTCTATGATTCCACCTCCGCCCCACATCCACGCTGCCCGAGACCACCGATGAACCAAACAACCGCGGCAGTTCCCGCCTGGCAGGAGGCCGTCTTCAAGGTGCTGAAGCAGGGCGGCGTCCAGCAGATCGCCTATGTGCCTGACGCCGGCCACTCGCAGGTGATCCGCAGCGCAGTCGCCGATGCCGAGATCGAAGACATCGTGCTTACCACCGAAGAAGAAGGCGTGGCCCTGGTGTGCGGTGCCTGGCTGGGTGGGCAGCGCGCGGTGCTGCTGATGCAAAGCAGCGGTGTGGGCAACTGCGTCAACATGTTTTCGCTGCTGCAGGCGGGCGACTTTCCTTTCTTCACGCTGGTCACGATGCGCGGCGAATACGCCGAGTTCAACCCCTGGCAGGGCCCCATGGGCAAGGCCACGCAGGCGGCGCTGGAACTGATGGGCATCCACGTGATGCGTGTTGACCAGCCCGACAAGGTGGAAGAGATCGTCAGCGCGGGGCTGGACGCCGCTTTTCAAGCCGGCGAAAAGGTCGCGGTGCTGCTGGGCCAAAGCCTCATCGGTCGCAAGAAATGGGAGCGCAACTGATGGACAAGACCGTACCGGCCCCGCGTGCCAATCGCCGCGCCTTTGTTTCACGCCTGTTGGGCAGCGTGCCCGATGCACTGGTGATCACGGGTCTGGGGTCTGCCGCCTATGACGTGTTTGCTGCAGGCGACCGAGAGCGCAACTACTACCTGTGGGGCGCCATGGGCGGCGCCTGCGCCATCGGCCTGGGCCTGGCGTTGGCCCAACCCAAGCTGTCGGTGGTGGTGGTTACGGGTGACGGTGAACTGCTCATGGGCATCGGCAGCCTGGGCACCATCGGCGCCAAGCAGCCGAAGAACCTGAGCATCGTGGTGCTGGACAACGGCCACTACGGCGAGACCGGCATGCAGCGCAGCCACACCAGCCTGGGGACCGACCTGGTGGCGGTGGCCAAGGGCTTTGGCATCCAGGACGCCTTCTCCACCAGCCGCATCGAAGGCAGCGACGGCATTGCACAACGCATCCAGGCCCGCAAGGGTACAACGTTTGCGCAGGTCTTCGTCGACGCTGATGAACCGCCGCGCGCGCTGCCGCCGCGTGACGGCCCCTTCATCAAGAACCGCTTTCGGGCCACGCTCGGCTTGAAGCCGTTCTGACTGCGAGGCCGAGCATGTGCTGGCCTTGCGGAAGTCGTACTGAAGGCCTGTGGCCATGGCCATGACGAACGTCAAGTCCGGGCATGTGGTCGTCGTTGGCGGCGCCATCATGGGCAGCTTCAGTGCCTGGGCCTTGCGCCAAGCTGGGTTCGCCGGTGCCATCACGGTGGTAGAGAAAGACCCGAGCTACCAGTACTCTTCAACCGCCTTGTCCGCTGCGGGTATCCGCACGCAGTTCGGCACGCCCAGCAACATCCAGATGAGCCTGTATGCGGCGCAGATGTTCCGCGACATCAAGGCCATTTTTGGTGACGATGCAGACGTCGGCTTTCACGAGAAAGGCTACTTGATCCTGGGCGGCCCGCAGCAGCTTGCTGAGCGCATGGCGGCGGCCCAGATGCAGCGTTCACACGGTGCACACATCCAGGTGCTGTACCCGGACGAATTGCGCGCGCGCTTTCCGGGCATGAACTTCGAAGACATCGGCGTCGCCACCTTCGGCGCAAAGCACGAAGGATGGTTCGACGCCTGGACCCTGTTGTCCCTGGTGCGGCGGGCGGCGCGGCAGCAGCGTGTCAGCTATGTGC
>JANNMQ010000416.1:0-7065 GCA_031398045.1 Rubrivivax sp. | reverse complement strand
GGTGGCGTGAGACCTTTGCCGAGAAGCTGCGCGACTGGGGCATCGAGGCCGAGGCGTCATCGCAGGCGACGCGAGGTGTGTCGCGGCGCAGCCTTCGCGGCTGGGAGCGACAGCCCGGTGCCGCGGCGCGAACCAGCAAGAAGCGCGGTGAGCACAAGTCGGGGCCGGCGTTTCGGGCCACGCGTTCCAGCGCGCTGCAGTCCTGGGCCGAGATCACCAAGGCACTGGCGTCATCGCCCGACCCGGCCGATCGCAAGCTCAGCAAGCACATCGTGGACTTCGTGATGCAGACCGAGGTTGCGCAGGCCGTGCAGCGTTACCGCGCCGCTCAGCGCCAGACCGAACTGCCAGGTATGGCCTTGGATCGCGGGTCCACCGTTCAACGGGTCTCGCCGGAACCGAACCGAGCCCAAGGAATTAACCGGTAGCGGCAGCGCGTGAAGACCCAAGTCCTCGCCGCCGGACGGGCTCGGGGGCAGGCCGCCGGAACAGCCGCCTGCCCGCGAGCCGCAGCGTGATTGCACTGCGCGCCGCGTCAAGGGTTCGCCTTGCCGGGCGCTGCCCGCCCTTGACCCGGCGCTTCGCGCAAACTCGTGCACTTGCAGCGTACGGACATTTGACGTACATTCTCGCCAGGGGGAAGACCATGGCCAGCCAAGACATTCTTGAGACCACCCGCGATGCCCGGCTTGAAGCCCGCGTGTCCGCGGCGCAGAAGAACCTGTTCCAGCAAGCGGCGGCGCTTTCAGGTCGCACCCTGAGCGAGTTCGTTGTCGCCAGCGCGCAGGACGCAGCGCGCCGGGTGATTGCCGAGCACGAGTCGATCCGCCTGTCGCGCGAAGAGCAACTGGCCTTTGTGCAAGCCCTGCTGAAACCGCCAGAGCCGAACGCACGCCTGAAGCGCGCCGCCAAGGCCTACCGCCAACGCACCGGCTCGTAGCCGGTGGCCAGGGCCAGCATCGCTGTCGAGCCCCTGGGCCGACTGCACGACCGAAAGGCGTTTGAGTGCGGCTCGGAAGCGCTCGACCGCTATCTCAAGCAGCAGGCCCGGCAAGACGCAGAGAAACGCGTGGCGGCACCTTTTGTCGCCGTCCGACCACCGGACATACGAGTCCTCGGCTACTACACGCTGTCGGCCTCAGTACTGACTTTGACCGATCTGCCGGACGAACTGGCACGCAAGCTGCCGCGCTATCCGCAGCTTCCCGTCACCCTGCTGGGTCGTCTGGCCGTCGATCAATCGACCAAGGGCCAGGGGCTCGGAGAACATTTGCTTCTGGATGCGCTGCACCGCAGCCTGGCCCATGCCGACCAGATTGCGGCCATGGCGGTGGTGGTCGATGCAAAGGACGAAAACGCTGCGTCCTTCTATCGGCACTACGGCTTCCTCACGCTGCAGGCCCAGCCGAGTCGGCTGTACGTGCCGATGCGCCTGGTCGAGCAACTGCTGGGATAGCCGACGACGGAACACATCGACGTGTTCCCGATCGCCCGTTCAACCAGGCGCCGTGCGATTTCTCCGCAACAGTGACCTGCACATAAAGCTGCTGCGGCGGGGGTCAGCAAGCCCTGCCTACGGGCGGGGCTGTGAAAGGGGCCATAGATGAGGCCACGATCAAGATCCGTCACAAGAGAACCCGCATGAATGCTGACTCAACGCCTGATTGGAAAGTGATGATCGACCATATGTAGAGCCTGGCTTGGGCGCACCAAGGCGTCCACCCCCATTCCGCATAGAACCCCGGTTCGTTGATTCGACTGGGGCTTTTTGCTTTCTGGATTCCGGGGTCGCTGGGTGACAGCCAACCGTGGCGGACCCTATTCCTTGTAGTAGACGATCTGGTGTGTCACCGCGAGCAACTCGCCGCTGGGGCTCCAGAGTTCGCCAGATTGGTCGAAGTAGCCGTTTCGAAACTGCTGGGCACGCGCGTGCGCCAGCAGATGATGGGTGCCGATGGCCGCCAGCGTGGGGGCGTCGGCGTGGAAGTACACGGTGAACGACACCGTGCCGATGGGAACCCAGCTCGCCCGCTTCACGAACAGGCGCGGGAAGAACACATCACACAAAGCCGCCAGTGAACAGAAGTCCAGCGCACGCGGTGGCTCATCGCGCACCCACAGCAGGCTGACCGACCCCTGTTCGCCGGCTGGCGGGGTGGCGGTGATCTGCAGCGGCCCCTGTACGAAGCGGATGTCGTAGGCGCTGGTCCAGCGCACACGGTCCAACGGTGGCGAGCGCGCGATCGCCTCGGCCGGCGGGGCCTGCGGAAAGCCGGCCTCCACCGACGACCATGTCTCGCGGCGTGTGGCCAGCACGGCGGAGGCCGTGGCCACCACATCGGCGCCCTGGCGCATTTGCACCGACCAGTGTTGCGTTGAGCGGTTGGTGCGCACGGCCGTGGCCTCGACGTCGAAGGGGCCCTGGGCGACGGGGCCGCAGAAATTGATGGTCAGCGCAATCGGTTCACCCTGGCGCGCCGGATGCGCCAGCACCGCGGCCAGTGCGGCCGCAGCTGTGGCGCCGCCAAATGGACCCACCATGTTGCCGTAGGCCTCGTGGGTATGACCGCGACTAAGGCCCTCACCGTGGGGTTGCAGGCGAATGGCGGCGTCGAAGGGGTGAGGCTGATGCATGGCGGGGAGCTTGAGCAATGGGTTGCGGGCGGGGTTGCGGGCGGGGTTGGGGCATGTCCGTCAAGGTGCTGGTTGCGCCGGTTGCTGCAAGGGGCGTTGTAACAAGGCCAGCGCCGCGCCGGTCAGCAGCAGCCCCGCGGCTGCCAGCAAGCTGACGCCGATGTTGCCGGCGAGATCGCCCACCAGCCCGGCGCCATAGGGCCCCGCGGTTTGGGCCACGGCAAAGACCAGCGTGAACAAGCTGATGGCGCGTCCCCAGGCCAGCGGCGGCAAGTTCTGCCGCGCGAAAGTGGTCACTGCGCCGGGAGCCATGAACACGGACAGACCGAACACCACCGCCGAGATGAACAGCGCCGGCCCGTTCGGCAGCACCACCGGCAGTGCGGACCCGACGGCAATGCAGGTCAGTATCAAAGCCAGCGGCAGGCCCGACGCATGGCGTGCCAGCACACGCCGCCACACAAATGGCGACAGGCAGATGCTGGTGCCCAGCACCACCCACACCAGCGCAATGAACCCGGCGCTGGCGTGCTGTTCGGTCATCCACGCCGACAGGAAGGTCAGGTAGACGATGTAGCCCAGGCCGAAGCCCGCATAGCCGGCCAGCTCGGGCAGCATGCGGCACAGCGGCAACGGCGTGGCAGCAGTTTGCTGCTGGGTCTGCGCGGGCGTGTGCAGCTGCGTGGCCGCCCACAGGCTCAACGGCACGCAGCACAGGCTGACGGCACCGATGACGATCCAGCCCATCGGCCACGACGCTGGCCCCCAAGCCTGCAGCATCAGCGGAAGCGCTGCGCCTGCCAACACGATGCCCAGGCCGCCGCCGGTGCCAAACAGGATGGCGATGGCCAGCGCGTTGCTGCGCGCATCGCCCTGGAACAGCCCCGCGGCCAGCGCGCCGGCGGTGGAAAACGACATCGCCCCCAGCACGCCTGCGGCGATGCGCCAGAACGTCTGCCACCACAGCGCCGCGTTCAGCCCCGTGGCCAGCAGTGCCAGTGTGGTGGTGACCACGCCGAAGGCAAACAACCGCGTGGGTGGCACGCGGCGGATAAGCAGCATGGTGAGCAGCGCGCCGCCGATGTAGCCCAACGCATTGGCGGTGTTCAACCAGCCGGCCTGGGCATAGGTCCAGCCCAGCTCCGACTTCATGGCTGGGAGCAGCAGGCCATAGGCAAAACGGGCAAAGCCGTTGGTCACGGTCACGCCCAGCGCCAAGCCGGCCAGCACCAGCCAGGGCCGGTAAGGGCCGGTCAGGGGCTGCGATGGACATGCTGTGGCCGTCATGCAGCGGCCATCATGGTCGCCACCGCATCACGCGGATGCAAGCGCTTCGCGCACGAACTCCAGCCGGTCCTGGCCGAAGAACATCTGGTTGCCGACAAAGAAAGTGGGTGCGCCGAAAGCGCCGCGCGCCACCGACGCCTCAGTGCGCGCCACCAAGTCGGCCTTCACTTCCGGGTCACCAACCAGGGCCGTGAAGGCCGCGGCATCGAAGCCAGCCTGCGTCAGCACCGCCGCGAGAACGCCCGGATCGCCCAGGTTTTGCGGCGCCACCCACATCGCACGGAACACCGCGTCCACATAGCGCTGAAAGTCAGCGGGCTGGCGCATCAGCAGGCCGCAGGCACCGCGCATCAGCGTCAAGGTGTTGATTGGAAAGTGCGGGTTGAACACAAACGGCACGCCCCAGCGCCGAGCCCAGCGCGCCATGTCGTCGCCCATCCAGCGGCCCTTGGCGGGCACACTCACCGGGCTGGCGTTGCCCGTGGCTTTGAACACGCCGCCCAGCAGCATGGGGTGCCACACCAGCGCCGCACCCGCTTCGCGCGCGATACGTGGCACCTGGGTGTAGGCCAGGTAGGTGGTGGGGCTGCCGAAGTCGAAGTGAACTTCCAGTGTTTTGGTGGTCATCTTGTGTCTCTTTAGAAAGTTTCAGTAGTTGGCTGCAGATTCCGCTTGGGCGTCTCATGCTTCAGGTTTTTATGCCCTTCTGGAACGCGGGCCGCGCCTCCAAGCGCTTCACATAGGCCTGCAAATGGGTCATGTCCTCGGGCATGCAACCCAGCCGGCGCGCCATGAAGCAGGCGTGGCCCAGCATGAAGTCCACGCCAGACAGTTCGCCCAGCAGGTAGTCGTTGCCCGCAAGTGCCCCGTTCAGCGGCTCCAAGGTTTTTGTCAACAGCCGCTTGGCCTGGCCCAGGACTTCTTCGTTGCGCCGCTCGGGTGGCAACAGCAGGGTGTGCACGACGATGGTGTTGATCGGGGGCATGACCATGCCCTCGCAGTAGTGGAACCACTGCAGATAACGCGGGAAGAGCAGTGAATCCACCGCCGGCTTGAGCGCACCGTTGCTGTGGCGCGCGATGAGGTATTCGACGATAGCGCCCGATTCATACAGCATCACCTCGCCGTCCTCTAGCACGGGCACGCGGCCCAGTGGGTGGCGTGCGCGGTGCTCGTCGGACTTCAGCGCCTTAGGACTGAATGCCATGCGGTTGAGTTCATAGGGCAGTTGCAGTTCTTCCAGCAGCCAGACGATGCGTCCGGCGCGGCTGTTGGGTGCATGGTGCAGCTTCAGCATGGGGTGCCCTCACTTTAAGTCTGGGTTGCTGGCATGGTTCCACCAGGCCAGGTCGCAATGGGCGCGCAGGTCGAGCTCGAAGGTCCAGGCCGACCGGTGCTGATGCGCGATGTAGAAGTAGGTGTTGGCCACTTCGCGCGGTAGCAACAAGCCATCGTTCTCCAGTCCCTTCTTCTCGCGCAACGCCTGAAAGCGCTCGGGGCCGAGCATCTTGCCCAAAGTGTCTGGCGCGTCCACCGCGCCGTCGATGACGATGTGTGAAACGTGGATGCCCTTGCTCGCAAACTGGGCGTTCAACGACTGGCACAGCATGCGCCGCCCGCCCATGGCCGCAGCGTGCGAATGCTGGCCGGCGTTGCCACGCAGTGCGGCAGTGGCCGATGTCACCAGCAGCACACCCTGGCCGCGCTGCTCCATGTGCGGGAACAGCACCTGGGCCATGCGAAACAGGCTGAAGGTGGCCATGCGCCAGCCCATCTCGAAGGCTTTGAGCGTGGTGCTGGCCAGGCCCCGGTCGCCGATTTGCGCGCCCAGGTTGAACACCGCCACCGCGATCGGGCCGACGTTGGTTTCGATGTGGGTGACCAGCTGCTCGATGCTGCCTTCTTCCACGGCGTTGAGCATGAAGCCGCTGGCCGAACCACCTTTGGCCTCGATCTCGGCGACCAACTTGTCGAGCCCGGCCTTGTCGCTGCGGCGCGCCAGGCAGGCGTGGTAGCCCTCGCTAGCAAAGCGCTGGGCCACGTTGCCACCGATGCCAGCACCGGCACCGAGGATCAGGCACACGGGTTTGGTCATGGTCTTGTCCATTGTTTGGTTTCCTTGTGATTGTGAACCATTCAGTCCAGAATGTAAGCATGGCCCGCCGCATTGAATTTGATCGACCCCGCGCCGTGAACCAAGCGCTGGCTTTGTTCTGGAGCAAGGGCTACCAGGCCGCCTCGCTGGCCGACCTGCTGGCGGCCATGGGCATCGGACGCAGCAGCTTCTATGCCGCGTTCACCAACAAGCGCAGCTTCTACATCGAGTGCCTCGACCTGTGGGCAGCGCGCACGCTAGAGCTGCTGCAGCGTGCACGCACCGAGCTGCCGCCGGTCGATGCCTTACAGAGCTTCTTCGAGCGCAGCGCTGTCGTCGCCCGCGGCGCCAAGGCGAACTGGGGCTGCATGCTGGTGAACACGGTGCTCGAGATGTCCGATGTCGATGACGAAATCGCTGCGCGCGCCAGCCACCATCTGAGCGAGATGCAGCACGTCTTCCAGGCCTGCCTGCAAGACGCCGGGGCGGCACCGGCGCGCGCTCAGGAGCTGGCCGCCCTGCTGATGCTGATCAACGAGGGCATCCGCGTGTCCAGCCGCCGCCGCTTGCCCGACGCGCAGCACCTGCAACCCATCAACACCGCCTTTCGTCTCATCCGCAGTGCCATTGCATGACCGCAGCTGCCAGCCTGGCCCAGGGATCAGTGTGAGTCCCTGGTTCGTGCTGGGCGTTGGCCACAGGGCCTTTGGCGCGTCTGACCCCTTGTCTGGGCGGGGCATGCCCGCCGACGCATCATGGGAAACATGAAAACCACCGGTCACCTTCGACGCCGCGATGCCGTGGGCTTGCTCGCCGGGCTGGCTGTGCGGGTGGCCCCCGCCAACACGCTGCACCCACAAGCCCCAACACCAGCCCCAGCACTCGAAGCTCTGCGGACAAGTCCGCCGTTGACGAAGCCGATCCCCAGCTCGGGCGAAGCATTGCCCGTGGTGGGGCTGGGCAGCTGGATCACCTTCAATGTAGGCACCGACCGCGCCGGCCGTGAGTCCAGCTTGCAGGTGGTGCGGGCGTTTTTTGACGAAGGCGGG
>JANNMQ010000390.1:0-9064 GCA_031398045.1 Rubrivivax sp. | reverse complement strand
CGCATCCGGGCGGCTGGCAGAGCAACCGGAGCCCCAGCGAAGGCATGTGTCGGTACTGCCATGAGTGATCCACCCAGGGCTCCCGTAGCAGCCCCAAGTTCAGTCTGCCGACCTCCATGATCCAGCACTTCAGGCCTATGAAAGTGCGCGGCCCAATCGCGTGACGCCTTGCCCGCAGTCACTGCCACAGCATGAACAGCAGCAAGCCGAAGATGACGCTGCCCAGTCCGACAAAACGAATTTGACCGTCGCTGAGCTGGATGGCGCGTTCGAATACACGCCGCCAGACAGCAGAGTTCAACAAGGGCAACAAGCCTTCAACCACCAGCATCAGCGCGAAAGCGCCCAACCGGAGGTCAGTCACGGGGTGCCCTCGTTACCACCCAAGCGATGCAGCAGCGCCCTCAGCGAAGCGAAAGCCGGGCGCGCACCCAAGGGCCGCGACTACTTGCTGCCCGAGCTGCGCATGGCGCGGAAGAAGTCGCTGTTGGGGTCAACCACCATCACATCGCTCTTGGTACGGAAGCTGGCACGGTAGGCTTCCAGGCTGCGATAGAACTGCGCAAACTGGGGATCCTTGCCAAACGAATCTGCGTACAGAGCCGACGCCTTGGCATCACCTTCACCCTTGATTTTCTGTGCATCGCGGTAGGCCTCGGCGATGATCACTTCGCGCTGGCGGTCGGCATCAGCCCTGATCTTTTCGCCCTCTGCGGCACCCTGCGAGCGCAGTTCATTGGCGACCTGCTTTCGCTCGGATTCCATGCGGCGGTACACCGAGTCGGTGATGTCGGCCACAAAGTCCACCCGCTTGATGCGCACGTCCAGGATCTCTATGCCGAAGGATTTGGCTTCGTCGGCCAACCGGGTGCGCACGTCGGTCATAACCTTTTCGCGCTCGGTCGACAACATGGCGCGCACGTCGCGTTTGGTCACCTCTTCGTTGAAGGCCGCTTGCACCACCGGCGCCAGTCGGTTTTCAAGGTTGCGGAAGTCGGTACCGTTGTTGCGGATGAACTGTCGCGGCTCGGTGATGCGCCATTTCACCAGCCAATCGATCACCAGGCTCTTTTTCTCGGCCGTGAAGATGGGGCGCGTTTCAGGACTGTCCAAGGTCTGCACCCGCTTGTCCAGAAACACCACGTTCTGGAAGGGCGGCGGCAGCTTGAACTTCAGCCCTGGCTCGATGATGACTTCCTTGATTTCGCCCAATGCGTAAACCACGCCCACCTGGCGCTGGTCAACAACAAACAGCATGCTGCCCGCAGCCATGACGACGGCGATGACAACAAAGACGGCAGAGACTATTTTGTTCATGGTGTGCGCGCTGCTCGGGGTGCTCAACGGCCGTCGCGGTCGCGACTGCGTCCGCCATCACGGCTGCGGGGGTCGGCAGCGGCGGCTGGTGTGGGCTGGTCGGTGGCGCTGGTCGCTGGTGTGGCCATATTCAATGCGGGCCCGGCTGCACCGGCAGGCGCAGCCTGCTGTATCAGCTTGTCCAGTGGCAGGTACAGCAGGTTAGACCCGTTGCGGCTGTCCACCATCACCTTGCTGACATTGCTGTAGACCTGCTGCATGGTCTCGATGTAGAGCCGGTCGCGGGTGACGTTCGGTGCTTTCTGGTATTCGGTCAGCACCGATCGAAAGCGCTCGGCATCACCTTCGGCCTGTGCCACCACACGTGAGCGGTAGCCTTCGGACTCTTCTTTCAGTCGTGATGCCGTGCCGCGCGCCTTCGGTATCACGTCGCTGGCGTAGGCCTGCCCTTCGTTTTTGAAGCGGTCTCGGTCGGCGCCGGCTTTCACTGCGTCGTTGAATGCGGCCTGCACCGAATCGGGCACTTGCACGTTTTGCATGTTCACATTGGCCACCACGATGCCGGCCTTCAATTTGTCCAGCTGCGTTTGAATGGACTTGGCCAACTCCACGGCAATGGCATCACGCTGTTCGTACAGCACCAGGTCAACCCGGCTGCGACCGACGATTTCGCGCACAGCAGACTCAGCGGCTTGCACCACCGCCTCATCGGGACGGTTGTTTTCAAACAGGTAGGCCCGCGCATCGGCACGTCGGTACTGCACCGTGAAGCGGATATCGACGATATTTTCGTCTTGCGTCAACATCGATGAATCGCGCAGGCCTGTGGTTTGCACCACCGAATTGCGGCCCACATCCACCGACTGCAACTGCGTTACGGCCACAGTTTCATGGGCCTGCACAGGGTATGGAAAGCGCCACTGGAAACCCGCGTCATTCGTGTGGCTGTACTTGCCAAACGTGGTCACCACCGCCTGGTGACCTTCCTGCACGATGAAAAAGCCACTGCCCAGCCACAACAGCAGGCTGACCAGACCGATCAAACCCAGACCAAGACCGGCGCTTTTCATGTCGGGCTGGAAAGGCCCCGGGCCGCCAGCTGGGGGCTCACCTCCCGGGCGCACCGGACCGCCAGCCTTGCGGCCGCCGAACAAGCCATTGAGCTTGCGGTTGAAGTCGCGCCACAGCTCGTCCAGGTCGGGCGGACCGTCGTTGCGGTTGTTGTAGACCAAGCCGTCCACGCCGCCAATACCGCGCGATGGCCGGCGTGCAAACTGGGCCGCCAGGGCCGCGCGTAAGGCAACGCCCAAAGCACCCAGGCGGGAGAAAAACGAAAGAGTTGACGGTTCGCGCATGCTGGTGCGTAAGTGGTTAAAGGGGTGCTGCAAGCGTAGAGGCAGGGTCGGTTGGGGTTGACCCCGGGGGTGCGTTGGCTAAATGTTCTGGGTTCATCGGCCCTGGGGCATCACCCAGCACCGCAAACCTCACATCAGATGGCGATGTTTCTGGCCGATTCAAGCTGTTCACCGCCTGGGCGGCGATGGCTTGACGCAGTTGCTCCAGGCCCACGCCAGTCTGCGCGCTGACAAACAGGCGCTGGCGGCGCTGAACCGCGGGGGCTTCTATCCAGTCACTTTGCTGGCGCGGCTGTTGGCTGTCTTCCAGCAGGTCACATTTGTTGTGCACCAGTATCTGCGGCAGGTCGCCAGCGCCAATTTCTTGCAGCACGCGCTCGACCTCGGCTTGCTGTTCGGCCATCTGGGGGCTGGATGCGTCCAGCACATGCAGCAAGAGGTCGGCTTCAGCCGCTTCGTGCAGCGTGGCTTCAAAAGCTTCGACCAGCTTGTGTGGCAGGTCACGGATAAAGCCCACGGTGTCGGACAGTGAAGCCTCCACGCCAGCTGGGCCCAACCACAGGTTGCGCGTGGTGGTGTCGAGGGTGGCAAACAACTGGTCTGCGGCGTAGGCACGGGCTTTGACCAGCGCGTTGAACAGCGTCGACTTGCCAGCGTTTGTGTAACCCACCAGCGATATGCGGTAGGTGCCGCGCCGGTCGCGCGCCTTGCGCTGCGTGTGGCGCTGCCGCTTCACCTTGTCAAGGCGCGCTTTTACGCTCTTGATGCGTTCACCGATCATGCGCCTGTCAAGTTCGATCTGCGCCTCGCCCGGCCCTCCGCGGTTACCTATGCCCCCACGCTGTCTTTCAAGGTGTGACCACCGGCCCACCAGCCGCGTGGCCATGTACTGCAGACGTGCCAGTTCCACCTGCAACTTGCCCTCAAAGCTCTGTGCACGGTCGGCGAAGATGTCCAGGATCAAGCCCGTGCGGTCGGCGACCGCCACACCCAGGTGTTGCTCCAGGTTGCGTTGTTGAGCTGGGCTCAGGCTCTGGTCGAAGATGACGCCATGGGCGGCAGTGGCTGCAACCAGTGCCTTGATTTCATCGGCCTTGCCACTGCCCACAAACAAAGCCGGGTCCGGCGCACGGCGGCGGGCCACCACGCGAGCAGCCACCACATCACCCGCCGATTCGGCGAGCAGTGCCAATTCATCAAGCGTGGCATCGAAGCGGGTATTGCCACCCACGTCGACACCAACCAGCACCGCCCGCGTGGGCTCTGAGCCCGTTGCGGCAGTGGTTGAATGGGTGTTGCTCAAGGCGGCGGAGGCGGGGCCGTGCCGGTCAAGCAGGGTCGCTGTTTTCAGCGGCTTGGAAATTCACGGCTCGGCTGGGCACCACCGTGGAGATGGCGGGTTTGTAAACCATCTGCGTGACGGTGTTGCGCAGCAGCACGACATACTGGTCAAAAGACTCGATGTGGCCCTGAAGCTTGATGCCGTTCACCAAATAGATCGACACCGGCACATGCTCTTTGCGAAGCAGGTTCAAAAACGGGTCCTGCAAAAGTTGGCCTTTGTTGCTCACGATATGTTCCGTGTTGGAAATTGAAGAAGCAGGCACCTTATCACAGCGCCTATAAGGTCGCTGGCAGAGCTGGTTTCCTTCAGCCGCCCTTTTCGTCAAAGGGGTTGTCGGCAGACCGGGTTTCAATTCTGATCGGTGTGCCTTCGAGCTTGAAGTGCTCGCGCAACCGCCCTTCCAGAAAGCGCTTGTAGCTCGCAGGCAAACGGTCCAGAGAAGTGCCATGAATCACCACCAAAGGCGGGTTCATGCCGCCTTGGTGCGCATAGCGCATCTTGGGTCGAAATCGCCCCTCTCTCGGTGGGGCCTGGTGTTCGGCGGCTTCGTGCACCAGCCGCGTCAGCGCCGGGGTGGGCATCTTGATGGTGGCCGACGCGTGTGCACGTTGCAAGGCTTTCCAAACCGCGTTCAACCCCTGACGGCGAATGGCCGAAATGTGCAGCACGGGTGCAAACTTCAAAAATGCCAGACGGGTTTCGATAGACCGTGCCACCGTCTGGCGCTGATAGTCGTCGGTGGCGTCCCACTTATTCACCGCCACCACCACGGCGCGCCCGCTTTCCAGAATGTAGCCGGCAATGTGCGCGTCCTGGTCACTGACACCCTGGGTGGCATCTATCAGCAGCAACACCACGTTAGCGTCCGCTATGGCCTGCAGGGTCTTGACGACGGAAAACTTCTCGATTGCCTCAAACACCTTGCCTTTGCGGCGCAGGCCCGCGGTGTCGATGAGCTCAAAACGTTGGCCATCACGTTCCAGCGGCACGTGGATGGCGTCGCGCGTGGTACCCGGTTGGTCAAAGGCCACCAGGCGTTCTTCACCCAGCCAGGCGTTGATCAGGGTGCTTTTGCCGACATTGGGGCGCCCTGCAACCGCAAGGCGTATCGGCCGGTCGGCCACCGCCTCCTCTTCATCGTCGCCGGGTTCAGCGACGCCCAGGCTGTCCAGCACGGCTTCCAGCAGGCTGCGTATACCCTGCCCGTGCGCAGCCGAAACGGGGTGGGGCTCGCCCATGCCCAGTTCATGAAACTCGCCCAGCATCGGCGACTCGCTCATGCCTTCGGCTTTGTTGACGGCCAGGAACACCTTCTTGCGCTGGGCACGCAGGTACTGGGCGATGTCCTGGTCTTGCCCGGCCAGGCCTGAACGCATGTCCAGCACAAAGATGACCGCATCGGCTTCGGCCACCGCCTGCCGCGTCTGCTTGGCCATTTCAGCCACCACGCCGGTTGGTTTCTGGGGCTCAAAGCCGCCGGTGTCGACGACGATGAATTCTCGTGCGCCCAGCTGGGCGTCACCGTAATGACGGTCTCGCGTCAAGCCCGCATAGTCGGCCACGATGGCGTCGCGGCTCTTGGTGATGCGGTTGAAAAGTGTCGACTTGCCAACGTTGGCGCGGCCGACCAGTGCGATGACCGGCTTCATGATGGGCTGGTGGCGGGCTTCTAGTTGGCGCGGAAGGCATACAGGCCGCCGGCCTGCGTCACCACCAACAACGTGCCGCCCGAGAGCACGGGTGCACCCACCACGGCCTTGCCGTCGGTGGGCATCCGCAGTTGCTGTTCGCCATTGGCGCCCGACAGGAAGTGCACATAACCCTCACTGTCGCCAAACACCACGGCGGCGCCGACGGCCTGCGCCCCACTGAGACCGCGGTAGAGCAGCTTTTCATTGCTCCAGACAACGTCTCCGGTGCCAGCCCGCCAGGCCGTGATGCGGTCGCTGGCATCAGCGCCAAATACCACTTCGCCGTCGCTGGCCACAGCTTGGATGCCACCGGCAATTCGTGACCACAACACCGTGCCGCGCTGCACATCAGCACAAGCCACCGCCGATTGAAAGGCGCGCACGCAGACACGGTCACCATGGCGCGACAGTGGCCCCACCAGATCGGCCAGACGTTCCACTTCGTTGCTGCCGCGCGGCGTGGCCATCGGCACTTCCCACAGCACGCTGCCGCGCAGAGGGTCCACACCCGCCAGGCGTGGGCCCTGCGCCACCAGCAGGGTGTTCTTGTATGCCGACAACACACTGGCCTGTGCCAGCGTCAGCGCGTCCCCGGGCCGCGCCAGCGTCCACAAACGTCGGCCATCGATGGCGTCAAAGGCATGCACGGCACGGTCCACACCCATCACAAACACACGTTCACCCGCCACCAGCGGCGGCGTTACCACGCTGGCCGGCACGCGCTTGCGCCAGGTCTCACGCCCATTGTCAAAGGTGACCACTTGGTTGCTGCGCGTGACCACGCTGGTGTAGCGGCCGTCGCTACCCACACCCGCAGACAATGCCTCGCCGGTCTGCGCCGTCCACAACACGGCGCCAGTGTCGGCATTCAGCGCCATCACCGTGCCCTGACCACTGGCGACAAAAAAGCTGCCGTCGCGGGCTGTGGGCACCATGGCAAATCCGACCGCACCCAGACTGGCCGACCAGACCTGATTGCCGGTCATCTTCGGTGCAAAACTCTCCAGCGGCGTGGGCTTGGGGCGCTCCGCCGCGCAGGCGGCCAGCAGCAGCACAAGCAGACCAACTGCAAGCCGCTGCAAGTTTCGATGCACGGGACGCTGTGCTGGCTGGCTGAACTTCATGGAGTGGCCCCGGTAGCCGCAGCAGCCTTCGGCAACTCCACCGCGGGGGGCGCACCCAAAGCGGTCAGCTTGGCATCCACCAGGCGCCGATAGTCCAGCTTGTCGCTCAAGGCTTTGTAGGCCGCTTGGTAGGCCGTCACCGCTTCGGCTTTTTTGCCCTGCAAGGCCAGCACATCACCCCGGCGGTCGGCAGCCAGGCCTTCAAAGCCCACCGCGGTGGCGGCATCCACCGCCTTCAAAGCCTCGTCATAACGCTTGGCTTGGGCGTGCAAGCCGGCCAGACGCAATTGCGCCACCGTGCGCAGGTCTTCGTCATTGCCGTTTTGCGCCAGCCATTGCAGGCTGGTCTGAGCGGCGTCCAACTGGCCCTTGTCAAACTGTGACTTCGCGGCGAGCAAAGCACCCTGCTGTGCAAAGGCGGTACGAGGGAAACGCTCTTTCAGGTCATTGAACACCCGACCCGACTTGTCAGCGTCGGCGGCCTGCGCTGCACGCTCCAGCTCGTCAAACATGGCGCCGGCCTTCACCGCTTGTTCACGCTGCCAATACTGCCAGCCGTTCCAGGCCGCAAAAGCGCCCAACACCAGGATGAGCACCCAGGTGACCAGATTGCCTTGTTTGTTCCAGAACGCCTTCAGAGCGTCGAGTTGTTCCTGCTCTTGCAGGTCGAGTTGTGTGGCCATGAATGGAATGCTGGGTGGGTGCAAAGGCAAAGCCTGCGATTATGCGTTGCGCAGTTCAGACGCCCAGGCTGCCGCGCTGGCCAAGGGGCGCAGGCCCTGCCCGCCCGCGGCGTCACGCAGCGCTTTGACCGCCACCTCACCACGGCTGAGCTCGTCAGCCCCAAAAATAAGGGCATGGCGCGCGCCGCTGGCGTCGGCTCTTTTGAACTGCGACTTCATGCTGCCCCAGGCCTCTTTGCCCGCTGCATGCATCAACACACTGACACCAGCAGCGCGCAGCACTTCAACCGTGGCTACCGCAGCCCCCAACCACTCAGGGCTGGGCACCACGGCGTAGACATCGGGCGCCGGCGCGGCCGGGGCCGTGCCGGAGTGCTCCACCAAATCGAGCACCCGCTCGATGCCCAGGCCCCAACCGATGCCAGGCGCAGGTTTGCCGCCTATCAGTTCGACCAGACCGTCATAGCGGCCCCCACCGCACACCGTGCCCTGCGCGCCCAGGCGGTCGGTTACCCATTCGAAGACGGTCAGGTTGTAGTAGTCCATGCCGCGCACCAGGCGCGGGTTGATGCGGTAGGGCTGGCCGGCGGCGTCCAGCACCGCGCGCAGCGCATCGAAGTGTTTCAGCGATGCATCACCCAGATAGGCCATCAGTTGCGGCGCCGCTTCCACAACCGGCTGCATGGCCGGGTTTTTGGTGTCCAGGATGCGCAACGGGTTGCTGTGCAAGCGCCGCTGCGCGTCGGCATCGAGCAGCTCGCCGTGGGCTTCAAAGTGCGCTACCAGCGCAGCGCGGTGGGCGCGGCGTTCTTCGGGCTGGCCCAGGCTGTTGATGTCCAGGCGCACATCGGTCAGCCCCAGGTCGCGCCACAAAGCACGGCACATCAGAATGACTTCGGCGTCCACATCGGGCCCGGCAAACCCCAGTGCCTCCACGCCCACCTGGTGGAACTGGCGGTAGCGGCCCCGCTGCGGCTTTTCATGCCTGAACATGGGGCCGATGTAGAACAAACGCTTGCCGCCTTCGTACAGCATCGAGTGTTCGATGGCCGCACGCACCACGCCCGCCGTGCCTTCGGGCCGCAGCGTCAGTGCGTCGCCATTCATGCTGTCGACAAAAGAGTACATCTCCTTCTCGACGATGTCGGTCACCTCGCCCAGGCCGCGCACAAACAACGGTGTGGGCTCGACGATGGGCACGCGCACGTTCAGGTAAGCGTATCGGCGCATCAGCGCGCGCACGGTGTCTTCAAACCACTCCCAGCGCGCGGACGCTGGGGGCAGGATGTCGTTCATGCCTTTGATGGCACGCAGTTGTTCAGCCATGTGATGACGACCATGAAGCGGCTCGCGAGCCGCCTTGAAAACGAAGACGATGAGGACGCGGGCCCAGCCCGGCGACCGTCAATGCGCGGCCGTCACGCTGCCCATCTTCGGAGCAAACCGGCGTTCGATGTAGCTCTCGACGATCTTGTGGAACTCTTGCGCGATGCCCTCGCCGCGCAGCGTCAGCGCCTTTTCACCGTCGATGAACACGGGCGCCGCCGGT
>JANNMQ010000375.1:0-2314 GCA_031398045.1 Rubrivivax sp. | reverse complement strand
CAGAGCGCCGACGCTGTCGCCTGAGTTGGGGTCGACGATGTGGCCCCGGGCCGAGGGGCTCCAGTGAAAAGTTTGGAAGACTGGCTCGCGCATTGCGAGCGTTTGCACCCCAAGGGCATCGACATGACGCTCGAGCGGGTGCGCCTGGTGCATGAGCGAATGGCGCTGTCGTTCAGCGCGCCGATCGTCACCGTGGCCGGCACCAACGGCAAGGGCTCCACCTGCGCGATGCTCGAGTCGATCGCGCGCCACGCCGGCTATCGCACCGGGCTGTACCAGAAACCCGAGCTGGTGCACTTCGAGGAGCGCTGCCGGGTGAACGGCGCCTCGGTCGAGGCCGCGAAACTGCTGCCGCACTTCGAGATCGTGGAGGTGGCGCGCGGCGATATCGCGCTCACCTACTTCGAGTTCACCATGCTGGCGATCCTGTCGCTGCTGTCGCGTGAACCGCTCGATCTGGTGATCCTCGAGGTGGGCATGGGAGGCCGGCTGGATGCGGTCAACGTCGTCGAGCCCACCTGCGCCGTGATCACCAGCATCGATCTCGATCACACCGAATACCTGGGGCCGGATCGGGAGTCGATCGGGCGCGAAAAGGCGCACATCATGCGCCCCGGGTAAACCGGCGATCGTCAGCGATCCGGCGGTGCCGGGCAGTGTGCTCGCGCATGCCGAGGCGATCGGTGCCGACCTGTGGCTCTTCGGCCGTGATTTCAACTACTCGGGCGATCGCCAGCAATGGTCGTGGAGCGGGCGAGGGCGACGCGTGGCGGGCCTGGCCTACCCGGCGCTGCGGGGTGCCAACCAGCTGCTGAACGCATCGGGCGCCATCGCAGCGTTGCTGGCCTTGCGCGACCGCCTGCCCATCAACGCGCAGGCCGTGCGCACCGGGCTGGCGATGGTAGACCTGCCAGGCCGCTTCCAGATCGTGCCCGGGCAGCCCGCGCTGGTGCTGGACGTGGCGCACAACCCGCAGGCGGTGGCTGCGCTGGCGCTGAACCTGGACGCGATGGGGTTTTTCCCGCGCACCCACGCGGTGTTTGGCGTCATGGCCGACAAAGACGTGTTGGGCATCGTGGCGCGCATGGCGCCGCTGGTGGATGTGTGGCACTGCTGCAGCCTGCCGAACCCGCGCGCGGCCCCCGCTGCCGACCTGGCCCAGACCGTGGTGCAGGCCACGGGAGGCCGCAGCGGCGGTGCGCCTGTGGTGCACGCCCATGCCAGCCCGACGCTGGCGCTGCAAGCCGCGCTGGCAAGCGCAGAGGCCACCGATAGAATCGTGGTGTTCGGTTCCTTCTACACCGTGGGCGGTGTGCTCAGGGACGGGTTGCCGCGTTTGGCGGCGGCCCATGTGGCCGCTGACGCCGCCGACCCTGCGGGCGCGCCCGACGGCCACAAAACCACCCGCGTGGCACCCGGTTAGCCTCCCCAGAACCCCCCATCCTGCCCATGCGCCTGCCCTTTTTGCGGTCAAAGTCTGATGCCGGTGGCGCCGACCGGCCGGGCCCGGGCGGTGACGACCCCGGCGCCCTGCAAGCCGCGCGCACGCAGGCCCGCCGCCGGTTGATGGGCGCCGTGGTGCTGCTGGTGGTGGCGGTGGCGGGTTTTCCTCTGCTGTTCGAAACCCAACCGCGACCGATGCCTGGAAAAGGGGCCGGTGACGGTGCTGCCTTGGTGATCCGCGGTGAAGGTCCGGCGCGCGGCGCTGGCGCCGAAGTGGTGGCAGCGCGGCCCGACGCTGCGAAGCCGGCTCCAGCTTCAGGCCCTAATCCAGCTGCGCCGCCAGCGGTCACCGAAGCCGGCGCAGACCGCACTGCCGACCGCGATGCCGACCGCATTGTCGCCAGCCCTGGCGCGCTTGCAGCGTCGGGCCTGTCGGTCGTGGCTGCTGCTGCGGTGGCCGCATCGGGGGCCGTGGCCAAGCCCGCGCTGGCCAAGAAACCAGAGGTAGCAGCTTCAGCACCATTGAAAGCGCCTGCGGCTTCGCAGCCGGCTGCCAAAGCCGCTTCGGCGGCTGCGTCATCCCCACGGCCCACCGTGACGGCTGCTGCCAAATCCGACAAGGCTGAAAAGGACGAAAAAGCAGTCAAGGTGTCAACCGCATCACCTGCAGCCAGCGCACCCGGAGCGGCCTCTGAAGACGGGGCCGCGCGCTGGGTGGTGCAGGTGGGTGCCTACAACGACATGGAACGTATGCGCCTGGCGCGGCAAAAAGCCGAGAAGCTGGGCTTTAAGACCTACACCACCGAAGTCGATACGCCCACCGGCAAGCGCACCCGCGTGCGCCTGGGGCCGTTTGCCACCAAGAATGAAG
>JANNMQ010000364.1:0-2476 GCA_031398045.1 Rubrivivax sp. | reverse complement strand
GGTGTAGCGAATGCGCTCGATGCCAGGTATGTCGGCCACGTACTCAATCAGCAGTGCAAAGTCGGCGATGTCGGCCGACTTTGCGGATGACGTGCCCATCGTGCCCCTGTAGGCGTTGACGTTCTGGCCCAGCAGATTGACTTCTTTCACACCCTGTTCTGCCAGCCCCGCCACTTCGGTGAGCACATCGTCAAAGGGCCGGCTCACTTCTTCGCCGCGGGTGTAGGGCACCACGCAGTACGAACAGTACTTTGAACAGCCTTCCATGATGGACACGAATGCTGAAGCACCGTCCACCCGGGCCGGCGGTAGGTGGTCGAATTTTTCGATTTCCGGGAAGCTGATGTCCACCTGCGGCCGGCGCTGCAGCGTGCGCGCTTCGATCATCTGCGGCAGCCGGTGCAGCGTTTGCGGGCCAAACACGAGGTCGACATAGGGTGCACGTTCGATGATGGCCGCACCTTCCTGGCTGGCCACGCAGCCGCCGACGCCGATCAGCACCCCCTTCTTTTTCAAGTGCTTGACGCGGCCAAGGTCGCTGAACACCTTTTCCTGCGCCTTTTCGCGCACCGAACAGGTGTTGAAGAGGATCAGGTCGGCCTGCTCGACATCCTGCGTGGGTTCGTAGCCCTGTGCAGCGCGCAGCACGTCGGCCATCTTGTCGGAGTCATATTCATTCATCTGGCAACCGAAGGTGCGGATGAAGACTTTCTTCGGTAGTGCCTTGTCGTTCATCGGGGGGTCCAGGTCTGTGCATCGGCATTGAACGTCCAGGCGCCGGCTTGTGCGGGGGTGCTGGGCCAGGGCTTGCGGGCCAATTCCGCGGCCGTCAACACCCACACGTCCAACAGTTGGCCCAGGCCGTCCAGTGTGTAGTGCACCACCAGCCGCTGGCCCGCCAGTGTGCCCGACAGCAGCAGCAGGTTGTCGGTGCCGCGGATGCGCGCACCTGGGGCCAGCCGGGCAGGTCTGTCGTTCAACAGAATCTCTGGAGGCTGCGTAACCACGATGTCACCGCGCAGGGCGGTGGCCGGGAAAGGCCGCAGCAGTTGCAGCTGGGCAGATGCTGGCGGCGGGGCCGTCACCAGCAATGCTGCCAACGCGGCCGAGGCGCAGAGGCAGAAGAAGCCGCGTCGGGGCGGCAGGTCACAGCGGGTCATGGTGGTCATCCAGGGGCTGTGGAAACAAAAAGCCCGAGGTGCTGCACCTCGGGCCGGCTGTCTTGGTGGCGCTTCAGGGATTTGAACCCCGGACCTGCGGATTATGATTCCGTCGCTCTAACCAGCTGAGCTAAAGCGCCTAAGCCCACAATTATAGCGAGAGCAACACGCCTGCAATCCTGAGCTTGCAAGCGCTCGCACGGGCCGAAGGCCGCTGGCACGGCGCAACCGGCCCGCAAGTCACCACGGATGTTCAGTTTTCTCAAGAAAAAGTTCTGGGGCAGTGACGCAGAGTCGGCCGCTGAGCCGACACCCGAAGGCCTGCAGCCCTCGGTGCCCGTAGTGGAAACCGCTGCCTTGCCGCCTGTGGCTCCGCCAGGATCTGCGCCTGCACCCGCCCCTGCCCCTGCACCTTCTTATCCACCCGTCTCACCGGCCGCTGCGGTCGTTGAGCCGGGGCGCGGCTCGTGGTTGGCCCGCTTGTCTCAGGGCCTTCGCAAAACCGGCGCCGGCATCGCCCAGGTCTTTACCGGCACGCGCATCGACGAGGCGCTGTATGAAGAGCTCGAATCGGCGCTGCTGATGGCCGACACTGGCGTTTCGGCCACCGAATTTCTGCTCGCCGACCTGAAGCGCCGCGTCAAGGATCACAAAGCCACCGAGCCCGCTGCCGTCAAGCTGCTGCTGGTGGACGCTTTGACCGAGCTGCTGCTGCCCTTGCAACGCCCACTGACCATCGGCGCCGCCAGCCCCACGGTCATCATGGTCACGGGCGTGAATGGCGCCGGTAAAACGACCAGCATCGGCAAGCTCACGCGCCACCTGGCCCAGGCCCAGTGCAAGGTGTTGCTGGCGGCAGCAGACACCTTTCGTGCGGCGGCGCGTGAACAGCTGGCGGTGTGGGCCGACCGCAACCAGGTCGAGATCGTGAGCCAGGAAGGAGGCGACCCGGCCGCGGTGACTTTTGACGCTGTCACCGCCGGCCGCGCGCGCCACTGCGATGTGGTGATAGCCGACACCGCGGGCCGTTTGCCCACGCAAGCGCACCTGATGGACGAGCTGAAAAAGATTCATCGCGTGATCGGCAAAGCGCAAGCAGGCGCGCCGCACGAAGTGTTGCTGGTGGTGGACGGCAACACGGGGCAAAACGCGTTGGCGCAGGTGAAGGCCTTTGATGCCACGCTGGGCTTGACGGGCCTGATTGTCACCAAGCTGGACGGCACTGCCAAGGGTGGTGTGCTCGCAGCCATTGCACGTTGGGGTCAGACGCAACAGCGGGTGGTGCCTGTCTACTTCATAGGCATCGGCGAAAAGCT
>JANNMQ010000353.1:0-2709 GCA_031398045.1 Rubrivivax sp. | reverse complement strand
GCCCAGTGCGCAGGACCAAAAACCCCGTTGATTCCAACCTGCTTGTCTACGAAAAAAACACCATGACTGTGACCGCCCTCATCACCGGTGCCAGCGGCGGCATCGGTCGCGCACTGGCCCGCCAGTTGCATGCACAAGGCTGCCGCGTTGCCGTGGTGGGGCGTGATGCGGGCCGCCTGGTCGATGTGGAAGCAGCCGTGCGCATCGCCGCCGACACCACCACGGCAGAGGGCGCGGCATTGGCCCTGGCCGCCTGCCAGGAAGCGCTTGGCGCCGCACCCGCGCTGCTGGCGCACTGCGTGGGCAGCACGCTGATCGCGCCTTTGCACCGCACCCGAGCCGACGCCTACCGCGAGGTACTGCGCGTCAACCTCGACAGCGCGGTGTTCATGCTGCAGGCCTGGATAGCGGCAGTGCAGGGCGGGCCCGGTTCCGCCGTGTTCGCCAGCTCGGTGGTGGCACGCATAGGGGTGGCCAACCACGAGGCCATTGCCGCGGCCAAGGGTGGCGTTGAAGCGCTGGTGCGCAGCGCTGCTGCAACTTACGCGTCGCAGGGGCTGCGCATCAACGCCGTTGCACCCGGCATGACCGAGACACCCCTGACGGCTAGCATGCTGAAACTGCCCGCCATGCGCGAGGGCGCGGCCAGGCAGTACCCGCTGGGCGGCGTGCAAACAGCCGGCCAGGTGGCTGACGTGATGGCCTGACTGCTGGGCGACGGTGCGGCCCGCCTGACCGGGCAGGTGATTGCAGTGGACGGCGGTTTCACCACCGTGCGGCCGCTGGTGAAGTAAACAAGGCACTGTTGAACTACATCGAGGCACGCCACATGAACGAAGACCCACGCTGCTGCGGCAGTGGCACCTGCATCATCGACAACGAAGGCCGCTGCTGGTGTGGCCAGCAGTGGGACGGCCACCAGATGTGCCATCCGCCGTTGGTGCAGGCACAGGCACAGGCATCGGCGCCCGCTGGGGCCGCTGGGGCCGCTGCAAAGGCCGCGGTGCAGCAGGCCGACGTTAAGGACGCCGACGGATGAGCGGCGACCACAACGGCCCGTCGTTATGGGCTCGCCGTTTGGGCTACGGTGGGCTGGTTCCTTTTGTCGGCCTGGCTGCCGCGCTGTGGGTGGTGCAGCCCGCTGACAGGCCTTTTTCGAGTGCGGCGCTGTTGGCATACGGCGCCACCATCGTCAGCTTTCTGGGGGCCATCCATTGGAGCCTGTTGATGCGGCTGGGTGGCGCCCAGCCGCTGTTGGCATGGTTGTGGGGCGTCACCCCCCCTCTGCTGGGCTGGGTGGCCCTGCTGTTGCGCCCAACACCAGGACTGTTGCTGTTAACAGCGTTGTTGTGGGTCTGCTGGGCCGTGGACCGGGTCGTCTACCCGCGCCACCAGCTGCAGGCCTGGCTGCCGATGCGCCTGCGGCTCACGCTGGTTGCCAGCAGCAGCTGTGTGGCCGCCGCGGCTGCGCTGCAGCGATAGTTGCCAAGCCATGCCTGTTTGCCGATGCCGCATGGCAAGGGGATTGGTCCAGTGACCCGTCCGATGGCTTTGGTCTGGTTCAAGCGCGACTTGCGTGTGCGCGACCATGCCCCGTTGGCCGAAGCCATGCACTTCGAAAACGCACTGGGCCTGGTGGTGATTGAGCCGCAGTGGCTGCAAAGCCCCGAGTTCGACCCGCGCCACGCCGGCTTTCTGCTGGCCTGTGTGGCTGAGCTGCAGCGTGATCTGGCCGCGCGTGGCCTGCCGCTGTTGGTGCGCACCGGTGCCATGCCACAGGTGTTGCAATCGCTGCGGCTTGAGTTTCCCTTTACCCACCTCTTCAGCCACGAAGAAACCGGCTCGGGCTGGAGCTACACCCGCGACCTGGCCGTGGCCGACTGGTGCCGCAGCCAAGGGGTGCTGTGGACCGAAAGGCCGCAGACCGGCGTGGTGCGGCGCCTGCGCTCGCGCACCGGATGGGCCAGCCGCTGGGCGCAGCGCATGAATGCCCCCGAGGCACAGCCCGCCACGGGCTTCAAGGCAGCGCCCGGCCTGTTGCCCAGCGCCGTGCCCACCCTGCGTGACCTGGGCCTGCCCGACTTGGGCGCACCGTTGCCGCCGGGCGGCGAGCGCGCCGCGTGGGCCACGCTGGACAGTTTTCTCGGCGGTCGCGCTGGCGACTACCGGCGCGCGATGTCCAGCCCGCTCACCGCCAGCGAAGGCTGCAGCCGCCTGAGCGCGCACCTGGCTTTCGGCACGATCTCGATGCGCTGCGTGCACCAGGCCACCGAAAAGCACATGGCGGCCACGCCCGATCGCAGCCTGGCCTACGCATTGCGCGGCTTCGCCAGCCGCCTGCGCTGGCACTGCCACTTCATGCAAAAGCTTGAAGACGAACCCGCCATCGAGTGGCGCAACGTGGCGCGCAGCGTCGATGGCTTGCGTGCAGGTGACGGCGTGCACGAAGGCCCGATCGACCGTGAACGCCTGCAGGCCTGGTGCGTAGGCCAAACCGGCTACCCGATGGTGGATGCCTGCATGCGACAGCTGCGAGCCACCGGTTGGCTGAACTTCCGCATGCGCGCGATGCTGGTCAGCTTTGCGGCTTACCACCTGTGGCTGCACTGGCGCGAGCCGGGCTTGTTTCTGGCGCGCCAGTTCCTCGACTTCGAGCCCGGCATCCACTGGAGCCAGATGCAGATGCAATCGGGCACCACCGGCATCAAC